>JAIOAS010000332.1 GCA_019873725.1 Chloroflexota bacterium
AGCGGATTGCACAATAGAAAATCGTACTTTTGGTAAGGTTCTGATCCACCGGGAGCATTTCCCGGTAATTGGGTTTGTTCAAATTAGCGGAAACTAAAGTTTCAGACGGTCGTCCTTTTATTTCCAATCTACACCTTGCACGGGTGGAGGTGCATAGGGTATGACAAATGGGGGGAGAAATATAGTACTTTTTTCCTATTGCTAGAATTTGGTAAGAATGTATAATAAAGTTAGCATTTGGTAAGGAGACCCGCCCTCCGAGCTAGAATGCAGTTGGTTACCCTCCTTTCGCAGAAACACGCCCCTGACTCAGGGGCGTGTTTCTGTTTGGTTAGAATACCGTCTTTGCTCAGGGGGCGGTTTCTCGCAACAGCAATCGCGCCGCTACACCGCCCGAAAGTGTCACCATCGGCACGCCGCCGCCGGGATGCGTCGTTCCACCAGCAAAGTACAGCCCGCGCACGTCGGGGCAGCGATTGTGGGGCCGCCGCAGCGCGTTGAGTGGATTGTTCGACGACAGCCCGTAGAGTGCGCCGCGCCACGCGCCGGTTTGCGCGCGCAGGTCTTCCGGGGTGCGCCAGCGCTCGCTGCGGATGCGCTCGCGCACGTTGTAGCCGTGCGCCGCGAGCTGCGCCAGCAGCGCGTCGCGGTAGGACTGGCCCTGCGTCGCCCAATCGAAGCCCGGCCCCAGCGGCGGCGCATTGACCATCACGAACCAGTTCTCGCAGCCGGGCGGCGCGTGTTGCGGATCGACTTTCGATGTCGCGGTGACGTAGATCGTCGCTGCCTGGGGTGGGATGCCGCGCACGAAAAGGTCGTCGAACTCGCGGCGATAGTCCCGCGAGAAGAAGATGTTGTGTTGCGCCAACGCCGGGTGCTCACCCTCGATCCCCAATAGCAGGACGAAGCCGGAACCGGAAGGTGCGAGGTTGGTCAAACGTTTATGCCGCGCCGGGGCTATGTCCGGAGGCAACAGGTCGTGATACACGGTGGTCACGTCCACGTTGGCGACGACGGCCTGCGCGGACAGGCGTTCGCCGCTCGCCAACGTTACGCCGCGCACCGCGCCGTTCTGGACTTCGATGTGCGTCACGTGGCTTTCTGTGCGGATTTCGACGCCCAGTTCCTCGGCCAGCCGCCGGTACGCCCGCGCGATCTGGTAGATGCCGCCCTGCGGATACCACACGCCCTGGTTCAGCTCCACGTGGGCGATGACGTTGAGTACGGCGGAAGCCCGATACGGGCTGGCCCCCACGTAGGTAGCGAAGCGTCCTAGCAGGTAGCGCAGGTGGGGCGAGCGGACGTAATGCGCGTGCGCCTGGGCCATTGTGCGCCAGGCATCCACGCGGAGGATGTCGCGCAGCGGCACGCGCAGGAAATCGCGCAGGGTGGGGGGCTCGCCATAGATGAAGAGCTCGCCGGTGATGCGGTGGAGTTCCGCCGCGTGCGCCAAAAATGCCAGGTAGCCTTCCACATCGTGCGGATCCAGCGCGGCGACCTGTTCGAGCATCCGGGGCAGGCTCTGCGCCGCGTCAATGACTGTGCCGTCGGGGTAGAAGTAGCGGGTGAGCGGATCGACCGGCAGCAGCGTGAGGTAATCCTCCAGTCGCCGTCCCGCCATTGCGAAGAGTGCCGCCAGCGCCGGGCGCAAGGTAATGATCGATGGCCCGGTGTCCCAGGTGAAGCCATCGGCCTGCCATAGCCCCATCTTGCCGCCGACCTCGGTGTTCTGTTCCAGCACCGTCACCGGGCGACCGGCTGCTGCCAGGTGGATGGCGGCACTCAGTCCGCCGATGCCCGCGCCAATGACCACGATATGTTCGTTTTGCATCTGTTCTTCTCTCTGATGCGTAACCCGTGATGCGTGGTTACGCTTTGCGTATCATGGTTTTGTCCCGCCCCACACCACCCATACGCCCATCCCGACCGCGCCGACGAGGGCCGGGCCGCGGAGTTTCCAGAAGAAGAATTGCCCAAATGCCTGCAGGAACCAGGTGATGCCGTAGACAAGAAACAGTGGTCTGGTTGGAAGCAGGCCAGGCGCAGCCAGCGCTGTCATCACCGCAGAGGCCAGTAGCCAGCCGGCGTAGTTCACCCACGGGATGCCGAAGTAGCCGCCCGGTTGATCCCACTCCCAAAAGCTCCAGGCGACCATTTGCGGGTCGAGGAACAGGTCCCAGGCGGTGAAGGCCAACGCTGCTACGATGACGAAGGCCATGCCAGGCCGACCGGTAATTTCTTCGGCAACTGCCCAGGCCGGCGGGAGCATCATCAGCCAGGCGAGGGGGATAAGCAGCGGCACGCCGCCGAGCTGCGGTTGCAGGCGCTCCGTGTAGTGGTAGCGGCCAAAGGGTAGCCCGGTGTGCGAGCCGACGAATTCGACCGCCCACCCCAATCCGGCAATGATTGACGCCACGCGCACGGTCGCCCAAAGGCCCCAGGCAGTGTAAAGCACGGCTATCACCGTACTGGCCTGGAGCAGCACACCGAGGATGATCCCCGCGCGTTCGGCCCGTGCGCCCCAACGCCACTTGAGAATGGGGACGGAGACCATCTCCAACACCCAGACAAGCAGCAGGAGGCGGGGAACAAGCGGCAAGGCCATGAAAGTATCCACGATCCAGGTAAGCATAGCGACTTTTCGGTCCAAAGCGTCATGAAATCAGCGTCGATGGGTGAAGATTCGCGGTAGCAATCTGCAATCCCGACTATCAGGACTTACCGGCCAGTGTCTCAAGATCCCCCGCCACTTCCAGGCCGGCGTTGCGCCCGCGCCCTTCGAAGATGGTGTGATCCCCGCGCCGGGTCGCCAGCCGCACTTTGATTTCGGCAGTGAGCGCCTCCGGGACGCGCACGCCCATATCCACCTTGCTCGGTCCACGCAGGTCGACAGCCGCCCCGCGATAGGCGTTGATCATCAGGTAGTACAGACGGTCGGTGATGAGCCACGCGACGACGTCGTCGCTGATGTGCAGGTAATCGGTCTTTGCGCCGGTATAGGTGGCGAAGCGGTACAGGATCTCGTTGTGCCACAGCCCCACGATGAAGCCGCGGAAGGCCCGGCCTATCCAGGGAATCATCGCAATAGAGCCAGTCAGCGATGTACCGGGTGCGTCGAAGTGATTGGTCTGCATCCACACCCAACCGGAGGGAAACGATTGTCCCCAATCTTTTTCGATGTAACCGCGCCCGCCGGTAAAATCTACCGTCTGGCCGTTGATGGTGAATTCGCCTCCCAGCGCGTGATCCAGACTCAGGACGCCGTGGTAACATTCCATCAGCGGAATCCAGGCGTACCAGCCCATAATCCCCGGTGAGAACACTGTCACGGGCCAGGGACGTGGATCATGGAAGGTGATTGCGCCTTGCAACGTCAGGTCGGGGTGACGGACGTCCAACTGCATTTCCGTAGTGGTGAAGACGTTGGGGCCGACATGCACCTCGAAGCGATCCTCGGCGGCCCAGAAGTCAGAGAGGGGATAGGGGATGTAGGTCATCTTGCCGTTGACGCCATCGAAGACCTGGATGAAAGCATGCGGCCCCTCGCTGCCCGCGGTGAGGAAGACCGCCGGGATGATAGCGTAGCGGTGCGCCTCGGTGCGGTCGACCAGCTTGAAGTACCAGCCTTCGAAGTAGGGCGAACGGCGTCCGCGGCCCTGATACCAGGCAGGGTTGAGGATTGTCTGCATCGTCTTTGTCCTTTCGATGACGTCGGTTAACACGGAGACACAGAGAACACAAACATGCTATGTCTCGGTGTCTATCGAGAGATACTATCCGACTACAAGACTAACGACTACGCGACTATTCTTGCAGGAGCAGGGCGTGTAGTAGATCGAAGAGGAACAGGAAGCCACCCTGGACGATGATGCCCCATCCGACACCGCGCAAGAAACGGTTGTGTTTGCCCCGGATGACCGCCAGCGCCGTCCCACCGGCAACGTAGCTCACGTCGAGGCCAAAGTTGATCCACAGGATGCGCCGCAGGGTGGTGCGTTCGTGCCTCTGGCGTTCCGGCGTGTGGGCGTCGGGCGCGTCGGCCTTGGTCAGCGCGCCGCGCAGCCCAAAGGCGGCGATCAGAGCGTCGATTGCGCCCCAACCCACACACTGCGAGCCGAAGCCGCGCCAGAATCGGTCACCGAAGAGCAGGAACGCACTCCCGCCTGCCACGCTTGCAGCACTCCAGGACAGCAGCTTCTCGGCAAGCTGCATTTGAAATTGCCAGATGTCGGTTTTTGTTTCCATCATGCTTATGCGACAAGCAGACGCCGGCAGCCGTCGCAGTAGGCTTCTTCGCCGTTCTTGATTTTGCGCTGGATGGGCTTGAGCACTTCCACGCCGCACATACTGCAGATATCGCCGTTCAGACGGGCGACAGGGATGCCACCCGTGCGGCTGGTGAGGTAACGGTAGGAATCCATGATCGCCG
>JAIOAS010000333.1 GCA_019873725.1 Chloroflexota bacterium
TTTATGTGCGATTTGCTTTTTGGGAGTCTCAGCATAACATTAAATGTGGGGTTGTCTACTCACCTGTTCTGCTTCGCCTAACCCGTCATTCATACTTTGAAAGAACACTAGTATAAATTTGCGTTCAGGCTGAATAGCTACAAAAGGATTAGGTCCGGCGGCGACAGCAAAAAAGGCCGCCCGGTTCGCCGGACGGCCTTTTGTATGCTTATACGCAATGGCAGTTATACGGTCCGCGCATTACAGCGTCGTGACGTTAGTCGCTTGCAGCCCTTTCTCGCCTCTCTCGACGGAGAACTCGACGCGCTGCCCCTCATCCAGGGTCTTGAACCCTTCCTTCTGGATCGCCGAGTAATGCACAAACACGTCATCTTTACCCTCACGGGAAATGAAACCGTAGCCCTTGGCGGCATTGAACCATTTGACGACACCAACTTCACGCTCACTCATTGTTCTATTTCTTCCTTTCAGTTACTGATGGTATTTCTTGCGCAAGGTTCAAAGCCGTTTATAAGGAAAAACGCCTGGGCAGTAAGTCCAGACGTTTGCGATATAGACACGAGCTTGGAACCTTACAACATCCTACGGGCAAGATTATAACTACTTGAATTGAATTGTCAACCACAGGCAGGCAGCGGAACATCCACCCGGAAAATCGCCACAGGTTTGTCTTTGCCCTTGAAATATGTCGGCGAAAGTGGGGTCACGTCGAATGTCCCGTCCAGTTGATCGAGGGTATTCTGGCTGATCCACACTTCGTAGGCAGGGACGGCAGCGGTGATCCGCGCCGCCAGGTTGGTGGTGTTGCCGATAGCAGTGTAGGTATAACGCCAGCGCGCGCCGCTGTTCCCCACAATAGCCAGGCCGGTATCAATGCCAACCCCAAAATGGAACCAACGCTCGCTTTCGGGACGTTGCGTCTGGTAGGAGAAAAGCTGTTGTTGGATGCGGACCCCGGCCCGCACCGCCCGCATCGCGTGATCAGGTTGATCGTTGTGGGCATTGAAAATCGCCATCACATTGTCCCCCTGGAACTGGTTGATCGTACCGCCGTAGTGATCGATCGCATCGACGATGACGCTCAAATAATCGTTCAGGATGGTCATCACACGCTCGGCGGGAATGGTTTCCACAGTGGCAGTAAAGTCCCGGGCATCGGCAAAGAGGATAGAGACCTCGCGCAGCTCGCCTCCCAATTCCGGGCGCAGCGTTCCCTTGACCAACGCCTCGGCCACATCGGGCGCGACATAATGCCGCAGCAAGAAGTCAAGTTGCTCGTTCAGCCGTGACATTTCCTGCCTGAGCAAACGCAGCTCGTTGCGGCTCTGCATCAACTGCTGCATGTAGCGCCCTTGCTCGGTGACATCGGCGATCAAGACCAGAAATGCGGCCCCCAGGCCCTGGCTACATGGTAAGAGGATCAGGTTGAAATAGCGGGTTTCACCAGAGGGTGAAAGCCGATTCACGTTTTCGACACGCACGGTGGGTGGTGAGACGCTTCCGGTGCAGTCGGCGCGGATATCCTGCCCGTAAAATTCCGGCAGCACGTCGAATATATGCTGACCGAGCAGGCTGGCTCGTTCAACAGCCATCCATGCAGCAAACAACGCATCGTGGGCGATGATCCGCAGCTCGCCATCCAACAAAGCATAAGCAATGTGCATCTCCCGCAGCAAAGTCTGCCAAAATTCCAGATCGATCATGGCGCCACCGTGGGAGTCACAATAGCCGAGGGGACAGGCTTGAGCAGTCTGACCCAGCGCGCCTGCACCCAACCGGCCATTTCGACATCGGCTTGCTGGGCCGATTTGACCCGCACCCTGAGCCAGTCAGCGTACTGCGCCAGGATTTCGACGTAGTCGCCCAGACGCGCCACTGCGCCGCTGCGTTCGCCATCGGGAGCATCGAGCAGAAAGACGTTGCCGATCATCACACCGCTGTAGGGCGAAGGCGTGGGCGTGGCCGTCGGCGTGGCGGTGGCGGTAGGTGTGGGTGTTGTCGTCGCCGTTGAGGTGGGGGTCGCCGTCGCAGTCGCCGTGGGCGTAGCGGTAGGCGTCGGTGTGGCCGTGGGCGTGGGCGTGGCGGTGGGCGTGGGCGTAGACGTCGGCGTTGCCGTGGGGGTAGGTGTGAGGGTGGCCGTCGCAGTGGCGGTGGGCGGCAAAACGGCCAGAGAGGCCAGGCGGTTTTCGACATGCCAGATCCACCAGCCACAGCCGAGCAACGGCGGCAGCACCACCAGCAAAATCAGCGCGATCAGGATCAGGCGTTGCGACAGTGAGAGCGGCTCCCGCGGCTTCTCCGACGGCGCGGATGAAAGCCCGGACATCAAACGCGAGGCAACTTTGGTAATCTCCGCGTCGCTGCCGTCGTAAGTTTTGAGGTCGGCGTAGTGCCCTTCCTGAAGTTTGGTGAGGACTTCGCGCATCTGCTGACGAAACCCCGGCGGCTCGACCCCCTCGATGACCACAGCCAGGTATACCGCACCGCCCGCTTCCAGAAGGATTTTTTGCGCCTGGTAATCGATAGCATCCAGTTCGCCACTGTCCTGATCGCCGAGGGCATCGCGCGCAAAGTCACGGATCGCGGTCAGCATCCCGCTGACCAGGTCACGATCCGGCGGCGCTGCGGGATCGCGCGTGATATGGTGAATCAACACCCCAGAGTCGCGCTGAATAAGGAAAATCTCGTTGACCGTAAAGGGGAGCGCCTCTCGAAGCGCATATTCGGCATCAGAGACGCCCTGCAAGCGTGCCTTGAAACGTCTGAATGCGCTCTGCGGGCTGATGCTCTGGCGCACGCGCTGATCGACAGTGCGCGCCAGGTCGCGCAGGGCCTCGGTGACAGCGCGGTTGATCGTTTGGCCGATGATGGGGTAAAGCGCGTCGATGATGTCCTCGCGGGCGCTGTAAACCTGCCGCCGGATCGCTTCGCCGATAATGGGGGCAATGGCCTGGGCAATCTCATCGCCGGAGTGCTTGATTTGCTCTGTGAGCACATCCGCAATGACCGGACTGATCTTATCGACCAGTGCTCCCGGCTTGAGGATGACGTTACGCAGCTCGCGCAGGCCCGCGCTTTCCGCGTCCTCGTCTTGGATCGGCGGCGTAAACGACATCGACTTAGTCCTTAGCGGCCGAGGTCAATCCCTCCAATAGCCCGGTCACGGTGCTGCCGGTTTCCAGCCGCGTGGCGGCCTCCATCAGCATCGCGGCCAGCGCCTTGCGGTCCGTCTTCTGATCACCGAGCCGGTCGGTGACGCGGCGCAGTTCCGCGCGCAGGTCGTCT
Organism: Chloroflexota bacterium; assembly: GCA_019873725.1. Classification (GTDB taxonomy): domain Bacteria; phylum Chloroflexota; class Anaerolineae; order B4-G1; family SLSP01; genus DSWT01. The sequence continues at coordinate 3,286 of JAIOAS010000333.1, forward strand.
TCGGCCTGGCGCACTTCGCGCTTGAGGCTATCGAGCCGGCGTTCTTGCTGGTCGCGGTTTTCGCCAAGCAGGGATTTGAGGGTGCGCACCTCGTTCTCGTGTTGGGTCTGGGCGGCGCGAAGTTCCTGAAGCGCTTCTTGTGTGGCCTTGTTTTGCAGGTCTTGTTGCTGCGCGCGGGTCATCAGTTGCTGCAAGGCCGCCTCGCGGCTGCTGAGACGATCCACGTCGCGGCGCAGTTCGTCGTGGGCGCGGCGCATGTCGCGTTCCAGGGCTTCGATGCGTTTGGTCTGGCTCTTCTCGAACTCGGCGACGGAATCCTGCACCATCCGCATATCGGAGATGATACGCTCCATTTCCCGGCGCACGTCGGCAAAGCGCCGTTCGTACTCCTCCATCTGCTCACCGAAGATGACTTGACGCAAGCGATCGACTTCCGCACCCTGGATGCGCTGGCGGGCCAGGTCAGGTCCCAGGATGATTTCACGCACACGTTCGAGTTCGCCATTTGCCGGCGCCGCCGGCTGCGGGGCGGGCTTTTTCTCAGGAAATGTCTGGGGGATGGGGGGAACTTGATCTGCCATCGTCTATGCTCCTTTCTTCATGGATACATACCATCGACATAATTTGGCTGATCGAGAAGCTGTCCTCCAAGCTGCTCGAACAGTTTCTGCACGTTTTCAGCGGTTTTGGCGCTGCTGGTCAACCAGAAGGCGTCCAATTGTGCGGCGACCTCGGCCAGTTCCGCGTCGGTGATGACGCGCTGTTCCAACAAATCAACTTTGTTGCCCACAACGATTACAGGCGTATGGGGACAGACACTCCAGAAGGCCTGAGCATGGTCTTTTAGCGAAGGAAATGTCTCGGCGCGCGTTAGGTCACACACGAGGATCGCACCTGCCGCGCCACGATAGTAGCTGTGCATCACCCTGGCAAACTTTTCTTCGCCGGCCAGATCCCACACCAGCAACGTTAGAGGAACACCACGCACCGCCAGGACCTTGCGGCTGACGTGCGCGCCGATGGTGCTCAGATACTTTTCATCAAAAACACCTTCGACAAAGCGGCGCACCAGACTTGTTTTGCCGACGGCAAAATCACCGAGCAGGCAAATTTTCTTCTGAATGGACGACATGGTGAA
>JAIOAS010000334.1 GCA_019873725.1 Chloroflexota bacterium
AAAGAGGCGTTCCCCAGTTGGAAAATTCTTTTCCGATCAAACGAAATGGACCCCCTATCTATTCGTTGCGCCGTTTTTTATCACATTTGCGATTTTCACGCTCTATCCGATGTTGCGCGCCATTGTGATGGGGTTCCAGGAGTCTTTAGGCTACACCGGTAAATGGGAGTGGGTGGGGCTGGCCAACTATATCGAAGCGTTGACCAATGACCAACGCATGGGCATCGCGCTCAAAAACTTTGTCTACTTCACCGTAGGAAGTCTGGCAACCCAATTGCCCTGCGCGTTTTTGCTGGCTTTGCTCCTGACTTCCCGTACACTCAAGGCAAAAGGGCTGTGGCGCACGTTGTTTTTTATTCCCTCTGTCCTTCCAGGGGTGACGATGGGCGTTATCGGGGGATGGTTTTTCAGCAAGACGCACGGTTTTGCCAATGCGCTCCTGGTCTCCCTCGGCGGACCGCGCGTTGACTGGGGAGGCCTGGCACAATTTATCATCCCCAACCTGTTGGTGATTGCCTTTTGGCAATGGATGGGCAATCACGCCGTGTTTCTCATCGCGGGGATGAGCGGGATCGGAGACGAGGTTATCGAAGCTTCCATTGTGGATGGGGCGTCGGCCTGGCAACGCGCCCGCTATATCATTTTGCCGTTGCTCAAACCGGTCTTCGCCTACATCTCGATTACTGCGGCGGCAGGATCGCTGATGAATTTTGAGGTGCCTTATGTCTTCTTAGGAACAGGCGGCGGGGCGCGGGGAAAAGGCTGGTTCTTCATGACCCATATCCAGCAGATGGCCTTCGGGCAATTCCGTATGGGCTATGCCACGGCCATTGGTTGGCTGGTCTTTTTCATCGCGGTCGTGATCACGATTTTGCAGTTAAGGCTATATGAGTTCAGACTTGGAAAGGAGGAAGCATAATGACAACGTCAGCGGTGACACGTTATACGGCCTCCGGACAGAGTCCCACTGCTCGCGCGAAAATCGGTCGCTTTCGCTTGCAGGCCATTCTGTCCACAACCCTGGCGGCGATCCTGGCCTTGATCTTCATCTGGCCTTTCCTGTGCATCTTGGGTTCGACGTTTAACAAGATTGATGTCGTCCAAAATCCGATCAGCCCGATCCCGGCCCAATTTAGCACGCAGTTCTATGAGCTGCTGGTGAGTGAAAAGTACGGTTTTCAGAAATATATCCTGAATTCGGTCTGGATAGCCGTGGCGACGACGGTGCTGAGCACGCTGGCGTGTACCCTGTCGGGCTATGCTTTGGCTAAATTGCGCTTCCCAGGTCGGGATGTCTTGTTCTCTCTCATCATCGGCGTGATGCTGTTGCCCACCGCCACGATGCTGGTACCGCAGTTCATCGTGATGCGCGATCTTAAATTGGTGAATAACTATTGGGGGCTGATCCTGCCCGGCGTGGGCGGCGGTGCCTTTGGCATCTTCCTGATGCGCCAGTTTATGCTCAACATTCCCACCGAGATGCTGGAAGCTGCGCGGATGGATGGCGCCAATGAGTTTACGTTGTTCTTCAGGGTTGTGTTGCCGAATGCCAAAGCCGGCATCGGTGTCATTGCGACCCTCACGTTACGGGGGACCTGGAACTCGCTGCTGTGGCCGCAAATCCTCATCAGTGATGTGAACAAACGTCTGCTGATGCCCGCCATCGCGAACTTGAACCAGCAGCAAGTTGCCGATGTTTTTGCCCTGCCGGTTGTCCGTACCGCGGCGATTGTGGCTGCGGTGGTCCCCCTGGCTCTCTATGCGTACAGTCAGCGTTACTTCATTTCGACACTGGCAGGGGCCATCAAAGGGTAGTCGCTTTTCCTCCTTAAAGCTGCTACGCAAGCTGCCTGAGAAGAACTGGCTTCTCAGGCAGTTTGCTGTATAGTATTAGAAATCGGTTTTGGGGATTCAGAAAACAGGGAGGGGATTGCCGATGCGGAAACTGAAAGTTAGCGGGTATCTTCTGTGGATAGTGGTTCTCCTTCTCACCGCCTGCGCCGCCGATTCTTGGTCGCCTGTGGCCGGCAGCACGGAATTGCTCAAGGATGCATCCTGGACGTGCGGCAGTGGGAATACGACGAAAGACGGCGCGCTTGTCATCGCAGCGGGCAACGAATTCCGCGCGTATGTGAATATTTACGGCCCACGCCTGATCACACAGGGCGACTTCGGAGTGGCGGTGACCCTGTCCGCTGCTCAAGAGAACCTGGCGGCGTTCTCGCTGGTCGGACGGCTAGGGACGAGCGCCTGGTGGGATCAGGGACGCAAGCTCGATGTGGGGTTGGAAGAAGGCCAGATCATCGTCAATTATTACAACGGAGCCAGTTTCATGCCCAACGTCACCCAGACATTTGCCGTCGATGGATTGAGCGGTAAGGTGAAACTTGAACTGCGGCGCGTAGGGGCGGAGTTTGTCGTCTTTGCCAACGGCAAGGAGATAGGACGGATGGCGGCAGTGGACGCTTTTCCCGATGGGTTCGCGTATTTTGGCGCGAGCGTGCGGCCAAACAACGCCCTCACGCTCTACGACCTCACCGTCACGGCCCCGCCGGAAAATACCGCCGTCGCGGTGGACTTTTCCGGCGGCGCGGCCTATACGCCGACCGAACCACCACTGCGCACTTTGGCCGATGCGCGCCATCTGCTGGTCGGCGGGGCGGTGGAGCCGCAGCACATTCTCTGCGACAAAACCTACGCCGAAGTGCTGGGCCGCGAATTCAACATCCTCGTCACCGAGAATGCCTTCAAATTCTGGCCGATCCACCCCGAGCCGGGGCGGTATGACTTTACCGGCTCGGACACCGTAGTCGAGTATGCCGAAGCGCACGATATGCGGATTCGGGGTCACACGCTGGTCTGGCATCAATCCACGCCGGACTGGATCAACAACGCCACATTCACGCAAGAACAGTGGAATGAGGTGCTACAAGAACACATCACCACCATTGTCAGCCGGTACAAGGGGCGGGTGGATTATTGGGATGTGGTCAATGAAGCGATCAGTGAAAGTGGCAGTGGCGGACTCCGTAAGACGGTTTGGAGCACAGGCGTCGGCGCGGATTATGTGGACAAAGCGTTCACCTGGGCGCACGCCGCAGACCCGGAGGCGCTGCTTTTCTACAACGATTATGGTGCGGAAGGGCTGAATCCTAAATCCGATCAAGTGTATGCGTTGGTGAAGGACATGGTGGCACGCGGTGTTCCGATCCACGGCGTCGGATTACAAATGCACGTCGCCCCGGGTACCGCGCCGAAACCGGAAGACCTGTTGGCTAACATCCAACGCTTAGGCGCGTTGGGATTGCAAGTCCACATCACCGAGCTGGACGTGCGGTTGCCTTCCAACGTGACAGAGTCTATGCTCACCTTGCAGGCGAATCTGTATCAAGAATTGCTCGAAGTGTGCCTGTCTGCCGACAATTGCACTGCGTTTGTGATGTGGGGCTTCACCGACCGCTACTCGTGGATTCCCGGCTCCGCCTCCGGCTACGATCATGCGCTGATCTTCGACAAGGCATATCGCCCGAAACCGGCGTATTTTGCGTTGCGCAAGGCGCTGGAAATGAAGCAAAGTCTGGGGCCGGAGGATTTTGGCGCGAGTTGCAATTGTGCGCCGTGAGCGCCCGCTGTAAAAGTTGGCTTATGGACGAAGTGCGTGTCAAACCAACTTCGTCTTACGAATTATTCTCAACACTAAGGAGGATCCTATGACCAAAATATCAATTAACCTCAATGACACAATCGGAACGATCAACCCCAACATCTACGGGCATTTTGCCGAACATCTGGGGTGGTGCATCTACGGCGGTGTGTGGGTAGGCGAGGATTCGCCGATCCCCAACACCGGCGGCATCCGCAACGACGTGGTCGCTGCGCTCAAGAAGATGAAGCCGGCGGTCATTCGTTGGCCCGGTGGCTGCTTTGCCGACGACTACCACTGGCAGGACGGTGTCGGGCCGCGCGACCAACGCCCCCGCCGCGTCAACATCCACTGGGGCGAGGTCGTCGAGAGCAACCAGTTCGGCACGCAGGAGTTCGTCCGCTTCTGCCGGATGGTCGGCGCGGAGCCGTACATCGTCGGCAACGTTGGCTCGGGGACGGTGCGCGAGCTACGCGAGTGGGTGGAGTACTGCAACTTCCCCGGCGACAGCACGCTCGCCCAACAGCGCGCCGCCGATGGCAGCCCCGAACCGCTCAACGTCACCTACTGGGGTGTGGGCAACGAAAACTGGGGCTGCGGCGGCAGCTTCTCGCCGGAGGATTACTGCACGGAATTCCGTCGCTTCGCCACGTTCGTGCGCGGCTTCGGCAAGCAACTGTACGTGATCGCCTGCGGCTCGCCCGGCAACGATCTGGAATGGACGACGCGCTTCTTCCGCAAGCTGCGCAAGGATTACTGGGACTTCAAGAACCTGCA
>JAIOAS010000335.1 GCA_019873725.1 Chloroflexota bacterium
GGGGATGTACCGCCTGCAGAAGGTGGACAGCCGCACGCTGCTCGTCCACTGGCAACGGCACAAGGGCGGCGCGGAACACGAGCGCGTCGCCAAAGCGTTGGGCAAGCGTATTCCCGTCGCGGTGGCGCTCGGCGGCGACCCGGCCTGCATCTGGGCTGCATCCGCACCGCTGCCGCCCGACATCGATGAGTACCTGCTCGCCGGCTGGCTGCGCGGGAAACCCGTCGAGTTGGTGGATTGCATCACGCAACCGCTCACCGTCCCCGCCGAAGCCGACGTCATCATCGAAGGCTACGTCGATCCCGACGACCGCCGCCCGGAGGGGCCGTTCGGCGATCACACCGGCTACTACACGCCCGTGGAGCCGTTCCCCGCACTGCACGTCACCGCCGTCACCCGGCGGCGCGACCCGATCTATCCCGCCACCGTCGTCGGAATCCCGCCGGCGGAGGATTACTGGATGGGCAAGGCCACCGAGCGCCTGTTCCTGCCGTTGTTGCGCCTGTTTTTGCCGGAGATCGTGGATTTTGCGATGCCCGCGCCGGGCGTTTTCCACAACCTGGTGCTGGTGAGCATCCGCAAACGCTTTCCGGGTCACGCGCGCAAAGTGATACACGGCCTGTGGGGGCTGGCGCTGCTCAGTCTGGCGAAGGCCATCGTCATCGTGGATGAGTGGGTGGATGTGCAAGATCCAAACATCGTCGCGTGGCAGGCGTTGGGCAACGTCGATTGGTCGCGGGATGTCGTCATCAGCGACGGGCCGACCGATCACCTGGACCACGCTTCGTACCACCACTCCTTCGGTGGTAAAATCGGCATCGACGCCACGCGGAAATGGCCCGAAGAAGGCTATACCCGCGAGTGGCCGGAGGTTGTGCGAATGTCACCAGAGGTCAAGGCGCGGGTGGATGCGTTGTGGACGGAACTTGGCCTGTGAAGTCAGCACCGGTGGTTGTCAATTTTCTGTCGCCCCCTATAATGATGCGAAATTGAATGTGCAGGAGGGTGTATGGCCGGCATTGATCCTGATCTCAATCGCCAATTAATGGCAACGTTGCGGCGCTGCGATGCTTTTGCCAGCAACGCCGAGCTGCGCGTAGTTTTTGTGGATGAGCGGCTATCGCCCTGGGCGTACAACGTCCCCGAAGGGGAAAGCACCGCCGGACGTGTGCAGGCAACCATCGCCTTCTTGTACGACAAGGCCAATGCGCAGGGACAGAATGCGCTGGTTCTGCTGCTCCAGGTGCTTCAGGATCGCTATGATCCCGACGACGCCTATTACGGCGAGTTGGGCGCATTGATTGGCAAACTTGGTGCTACTTCGAGTTCACCCTCGCCAACTGCCTCATCTGTTGCCGCCGATCCCTACACCCCCTACGAAACCGCCATGCAAACCCTGCTGGCACGCCTGGGCAAGGCGCACCCGCGTTACAACGAGGCGCTCATCTACCAACAGCGCCTGGCCGAGAATCTGCAAGGGACCCGGCTCTTTGGAGACACCGAAACCCGCCGCGCCGAACGCGCCGAAATCCTCGCGCGGCTCAACACGCTCACGATGGCAACGCTCAACACGGTCTTCAGCGAGCTAGGCAGTACGGCAACGACAATCAACACCGGCGGTGGAGCTTACGTGGGTGGGAATGTGACAACGGGCGGCGATTTCGTCGGGCGTGACAAAATCACCATCATCGGCGACGGCAATGTGATCGGCAACCACAACCAGGTCGCCGTCAACAAGCCGGCCACAACCGGCCAGACGCCAACCACACCAGCCGCCCTACCCGACCGTGTGCGGTTGCTCTCGCTGCTGACCAGGCATTTCAGTCTGGATGAGCTAAACACGCTTTGCTTTGCGGTGGGCGTCAATTACGACGAACTGGGCGGCTCAGGGCTGACCGGCAAAGCGCGCGAACTCATCGGCTATTGCGAGCGCCACGCCTGTATGCCCGCCCTGCTCAACGCCGGCAAAACCCTCCGCCCCGAACTGGATTGGTCGTAACACTAACCCCCGAATATGACTGAGTCTAACCTTTCCCCCCCCGTCTACCGTCTACCGCCCACCGTCTACCTCTACATTACCGCCTTCATCGGCGGCCTCGTCTCCCTGGCGTTGGAACTGGCGGCGGGACGGCTGCTGGCCCCGGCGTTCGGGACGACGGAACTGGTCTGGTCGGCGATTATCGGGCTGATTTTGCTGTACCTTTCGGTAGGCTACGCCCTCGGCGGACGCTGGGCCGACCGCTCGCCCCACCCCGCGACGCTCTACACGATCCTGACAGCGGCGGGACTGACCATTGCCACCATCCCGCTGCTTTCGCGCCCGCTGTTGCGGCTGGCCGCGCAAGGGATGATGCGATGGAGCCTGCCGCAGATCGCCGGGCCGTTCATCTTCATCCTCGTGCTGTTCGTCGCGCCGGTGACGTTGCTGGCGTGCGTCTCGCCGTTTGTCATTCGGCTTTTGGTGACGGACGTCACGGCTACGGGTGGCGCGGCAGGAAAGATTTACGCCGTGTCCACACTGGGCAGCTTCATCGGCACGTTTTTGCCCAATCTGGTGCTGATCCCTAACCTGGGCACGTATCGCACGTTCATCTTGCTGGCGATGATCGCCACGGCGACGGGGCTGTGGGGCCTGTGGCACTTCAACCGCCGCCGCTTCTGGCTGCTGGCGTGGGCATTGCTGCTGCTCGGCGTGCTCTTCATCCGCAAGCCGGGCCTCATCAAGCCGGAAACGGGCCTCATCCACGAGGAGGAATCCGTCTACAACTTCATCCAGGTGATAGAAAACGCGGACGGCTCGCGCTATCTGCTGCTGAACGAAGGCCAGGGCATCCACTCGGTTTACCTGCCCGGTGATGACATCCTCACCGAGGGGCCGTGGGACTATTACCTGATTGCGCCGTACTTCAACATGCCTCCCCACCCGCCGAGCGCCGTCGGCAGCCTGCTCGTCATCGGGCTGGCGGCGGGGACAACGCCAACGCAATACACGGCAGTTTACGGGGCGCTGCCGATTGACGGCGTGGAAATCGATCCCGCCATCATCCGGGTGGGACGCGATTACTTTGCGATGACGCAGCCGAATCTCACGGCTTACGCTGCCGATGGGCGCAGCTTCCTGGCACAGACCACGCGCCGTTACGACGTTGTCGCCGTGGACGCCTACCGCTTGCCCTACATCCCCTGGCACTTGACGACGGTGGAGTTTTTCACGGAAGTGCGCGGGCGGCTCACAGAAAAGGGCGTGGTCGCCATCAACGTGGGACACACGCCCGGCGCGGGAGATGGCGACTGGCGGCTGGTCGATGCGCTGGTCGCCACGATGCGGCAGGTGTACCCGTCGGTGCACGTGATCGAAATCCCGAACAGTTTCAATGCCATTGTCGTCGCCACGGTAAAGCCGACCACAGCGCAAAATCTGGCTGACAATCTCCCGCTGTTGACGGATGCGCGCTTGCGCACGGTGGCGGAACGCGCGCTCGCCAATCTGCGCGCGGTCGCGCCGACCGGTATGGTCTTTACCGACGACCGTGCGCCGGTCGAACAACTGACGCACGATCTGGCCTTGCGGTACATCCTGGGAGGGCAGTAATTACAATGAACGGTATCATCATCCGACCCGCCATGGCCGCCGACGCTAAAGCTATTGCCAGACTGGCCGCGCAGTTGGGCTATACCGTGATGGAGAGCGACGTGAACCAGCGGCTTGTGGAACTTGGTCAGCAGGCCGATCACGCAGTCTACGTGGCAGCAGCGCCTGGCGAAGAGGCCGTGGGCTGGATTCATCTGTACGTCGATCACAGTCTGCTGCACAGTCCGCTGGTCGCCCTGGGCGGGATCGTGGTGGATCAGGCATATCGTGGGCAAGGCATCGGACGTCGTCTGATGGAACAGGCCGAAACATGGGGACGCGAGCGCCACTGCACCGCCGTCTACTTGAAAACGAATGTGATCCGCCACGAAGCTCATGCGTTCTACGAAAGTTTGGGGTATCGTAACGTCAAAACGCAATACGCCTACCACAAAACGCTGTAAGGCTCAGGCAAGCTGTGCTACGGAACGGGGAGCTGGCGATCCCGTGCTACGGAACGGGGAGCTGGCGATCCCCTTAAAGCAGGGTGAGGAACGGGGAGCTGGCGGGGTGCATTTCAATTCGGGGGCAAAAGCCAGATAAACGTCTTATTTAACCGCAGAGTTCGCTGAGAGCGCGGAGAAATTTCCGGTAACTCTGCGGACGCTGCGTGCTCTGCGGTGCAATTTAAGAAAAGTCGCCCCTATTCTGAAATGCACCCGGGCCGGCGGTCGTGTTGACTAACCCGCCACTATTCCTATAATATCGTTTCATAACCTCAAAACCGCATGGAGGAATCCAATGCACAAGAAAATACGCTTTTCTGCATTACTCTGCATCGTGGCG
>JAIOAS010000336.1 GCA_019873725.1 Chloroflexota bacterium
GACCAGGCGCGCCGGGTTGCTTTTGACCTCGAAATCGAGGAAGCGCGCCAACTGCGGCTTGATCGCCTCGACGTTGGCCTCCACCTGCTCGCGGTCCAACAGCGGACGTTCGCTCGCCTTGCCGCTGGGATCGCCGATCAGCCCGGTGCCGCCGCCCGCCAGCGCAATCGGCGAATGGCCGAAACGCTGCATCCGCGCCAGGCCCATCAACGTGAGCAGATTGCCGATTTGCAGGCTATCTGCCGAAGGATCGAAGCCAATGTAGACCGTCACCTTCTCCGTCGCCAGCACCTCCGGTGTCCCCTCTGTAAAGCTATGGACCAATCCACGCCACTGAAACTCATCGAATACGCTTGTCATCATGTCTCCTTGTGCAGAAATTGGTAACGAGTAATCGGTAATCAGGAATCAAAACAGGTCATGAATATTCTCACTCATAACCAGTTACCGATTACTTATTACCCGTTACGCATTACTTCCTTGACAAATATCGATAATACAAGAACAAATCCATCGCCACCATCAACAGGTTGATCGCGTACAGGACAATCACCCAATCCAGCGAAAACAGCAGCTTGTGCAAAATGCCGCTCAGGTAGCCGACACAGATAACCACCATAAACAGTGGGCTTTTCCCTTCCACGCGCCTGGTGCGTAGTGCCTTGGCAATCGAGATCGGCCAACTGAGGCCGAAACAGACCAACATCATCACCTCAAAAACGCTCATTGGCAAACTACCGCTGCCCCAAGGCACGCTCACAGGCCGCGCGCATCACGTCGAACGGCGCTTGCTGACCGGTCCACAGCTCAAAGGCAATCGCCCCCTGCCGCACGAGCATATCCAGTCCATCAATAGCCATCGCCCCTGCCGCGCGCGCCTGCCGCAAAAACTGCGTTTCTTGCGGATTGTAGACCAGATCGAAAACGGTCAAGTGCGCCGGAAAGGGCGCATCAGCGGGCCAGATGGAGGCGTCAATCTTGGGTGACATGCCCACCGGCGTCGCGTTGACCAACAACTCGGCCGCGCGCGCCGACTCCACCAGCGTCTCGGTAGATAGCGGCGCGGTGCGCAACGGCGCGCCATCTCGGCCCAGGTCGGCCAGCAACGACTGTACCTGCTGCGGTTGAGTGTCGAGCACCAACACGTCGCGCACGTCCGCCCGCAGCAAGCCAAAGACCACGGCGCGCCCCGCGCCTCCGGCTCCGACAACGACAGCAGACTTACCCGCCGGCTCGAAGCCTCCCTGTCGCAGCGAACCGAGGAACCCCTGGTAATCCGTATTGTGCCCGGTTATCGTCGGCCGTCCGGCTACGTCGCGGTCGATGACGATCGTGTTCACCGCGCCGAACTGCGCCGCATCCGGCGCGACCACGTCCAACGCCGGGATCACCGCCTGTTTGTGCGGCACCGTCACGTTGACGCCGCGAAAGCCAAGTGCCGCCGCGCCGCGCACCGCATTTTCCACCTGCGACGGCGCCACCGGCAGCGGCACGTAACACCAATTCAGTCCCAGTATCTCGAACGCCGCATTGTGCATCGGCGGCGAGACGCTGTGGCCCACCGGCCATGCGATCAAACCGACCAGGGTGGTATGTCCGTTAATGCCTGATAAAGCCACTGAACCTCCTATGAAATAGTTTGATAGTCGTTAGTCGAATCGTCCTGCGCCCCCTTTCAGTATCGGGGCTGTACCACAGGTTCGGGTCCACGCTTAAACTGTAAAATCGCCCCCTAACCCTTGCATTATACCCACAAAACCGGGAAACGAATCCGCGATGCGCTCCGCGTTTTCGATGGCCGTCTCGCCCTCCGCCACCAGGCCCGCCACCGCCAGCGCCATCCCCAGGCGGTGATCGCCGTGACTGTCCACCGTCGCACCGCGCAACCGCGTCGGCCCCGTGACGATAAAGCCGTCGTCTTGCGGCTCGATCTGCGCGCCGAGCTTGCGCAATTCGGCGACGACTGTGGCGATGCGGTCGGTCTCCTTGACACGCAGCTCGCGCGCATCGCGCACCACCGTTGTGCCGCGCGCCTGCGTCGCTGCGACCGCCAGCACCGGAAATTCGTCGATCATGCGCACGACGGTATCGCCGCCAACCTCCGTCCCGCTCAACGACGCGCTCCGCACCACGAGGTCGGCGACCGGTTCCCCACCCTGTTCACCCTCATTCGTCAGCACGACCTGCGCACCCATCGCAGCGAGGACATCCAACAGGCCCGTGCGCGTCCAGTTTGTGTTGACCCCGAGCAGCGCGATCTCCGAATCCGGCACAAGCAGCGCCGCCACCAGTGGAAACGCGGCGGAAGAAATATCGCCAGGGACGACCATCTTCAACGGTTCAAGACGATCGACAATAGCCGGGTTCAACGTCACGGTCAGCCCATCGATGACGAGCGGCGGTTGGGTAGCCGATTCGCCATTCGCCATTTGCCATTTGCCATTTACCTGCGCCTTGAGCATCCGCTCCGTGTGATCGCGGCTGGGACCGGGTTGGCGAACAGTCGTCGGGGCATCGGCGAAGAGGCCCGCAAGCAGAAGCGCGCTCTTCACCTGCGCGCTGGCGACGGTCAACGTGTGCTCGCCGCCGTGCAGCTTGCGCCCGTGAATAACGAGCGGGCCGTGCCCGTCCGTATCGCTGATGTCCGCGCCCATCGCGCGCAGCGGCTCGACGACGCGGCGCATCGGACGGCGCAGCAGTTGCGGGTCGCCGCTCAACACACTGTCGAAGTCCTGCCCGGCAAGGATACCCGCCAGCAAACGCATCGTCGTCCCGGAGCGGACACAGTCCAGCGGAGCATCTGGCCTTTGCAGCCCGCGCAGACCGTTGCCGTAGATGACGACCGTTGTCTCATCCGGCTGTTCGATACAAACGCCCAGGGCACGCATACATCCAAGCGTGGCCATGCAGTCGCCGCCAGGCAGGAATCCGGTGACGTGGCTGACGCCATCGGCCAGCGCGCCGAGCATCAACGCGCGATGCGAGATAGACTTGTCGCCGGGGACGCGCGCCTGCCCACGCAACGGCGCGCCGGAACGCACAACCAAACGGCTCATGGGAACATCTCCTTCCGGGTGTTGCGAATCGCCGTGAGCGCATCACGCAAGGCGTCTTCGTCACCCGCAGCGACCAGATCGGCCAGGCGGCGCAACTGCGTCTCGCACTCGCGGACGGCGGCCAGCACGTGGTCGCGGTTGGTCATCAGAATGTCGAGCATCATCGTGACATCGCTACCCGCCACACGCGACGTATCGCGGAAACCGCCGGCGACGATCTTCCACGCCGCCGGGTCTTTGGACGTGGTCGCATCCGCCGTCGCCACCAGCGCGCAAGCCAGCAGGTACGGCAAATGGCTGACCGTGCCGACGATGTAATCTTGCCGGTCGGCGTCGAGCACCAGCGGCTTCGCGCCGACGGCCTCCGCCAGCGCCACGCCGAGCGCCAGTGTGTCCGGCGTCGTGCGCGCGAGTGGCGTGAGGATGAACGTGCGCTCCTGGTACAGCGTAATCTCGGCCACGTCGATGCCGGAAGTCTCCTTGCCGCACATCGGGTGCGCGCCAAGCGGCTGGACGTGTTCCGGCAGCAAGCGCTCCATCGCGGCGACGATTTCTTTCTTCGTGCTGCCCAAGTCCATCACCACGCAGCCGGGGCGCAGGTGCGGCGCGATTTCCGCCAACTGCTGCACGATCACGCGCACCGGCGTCGAAAGCACCACCACATCCGCCTCCCGCACGCCGGCGAGCAAGTCCGTCGTCCCCTCATCCACGAACCCACGCGCCAGCGCCGTCTCCACGACTTCGGCTCGCCGCGCCACGCCGATCACCCGCGCGCACTTCCCTCGCAACGCCCCCGCCAGCGACGCCCCCATCAGGCCCAGCCCGACGACGGTGACGGATAAAGGCTGCAGGATGCAAGATGCAGGATGCAGGACGCTGGATGCAGGATGCAAGATGCAGGATGCAGGATGCAGGATGCAAGATGCAGGATTGTCTTCTTTCTTGCCCCTTGCCTCTTGCTTCTTGCCCCTTGCCTCTTGCCCCTTGCTTCTTACCTCTTGCCCCTTGCTCCTTGCTTCTTGCCTCTTGTCTCTTGCCTCTTGCATCTTACAACGTGCGCCCAACGGCTTCTGCAATCGGCTTGAGTGACTGGACGAGCGCGGCGAAGCGGGCCGGTTTGAGCGACTGTGCGCCGTCGGAGAGGGCTTCTTCCGGGCGTGGATGCACTTCGATGATAAGGCCGTCGGCGCCGGCGGCGATCGCAGCCCGCGACATCGGTTCGACCAGCTCCCATTTGCCGGTGCCGTGGCTCGGATCGACGATTACGGGCAAGTGGCTGAGCTGCTTGAGCATCGGCACGGCGCTCAGGTCGAGCGTGTTGCGCGTGTAGTTCTCGAACGTGCGGATACCACGCTCGCA
>JAIOAS010000337.1 GCA_019873725.1 Chloroflexota bacterium
ATGCTGCCGCCAGCAGCCCTGGGTGGATGTGCGCGGATGGCGCGCTCGCCGGGACTGCCTGCACGTACACAGTCGGTAGCCTGCCCGCGCGAGCCTCTGATACTGTCGTATTTGCCGTGCGTGTCGTTACGCCACTGCCCGTCTACGTCAGGGACACCGCGAATACAGCGACCATCACCGATGACGGCAGCAATGGGGCGGACACCGATCCAGAGAATAACAGTGCGAGTATCATCACGCCTTTCGCCGCAACTGTCGATCTAGTCCTGGCAAAAGATGACGGCGACATCACGGTGGAACCAGGTGAAACGATCGTCTACACGCTGACCTACGCCAACACCGGCAATCAGATTGCGGGGGGCGTGATCATCACCGAAACCGTGCCCGCACTCACCACCTTCAACCAAATCGCCAGCAGCAGCGGCTGGACGTGCGCGCACGGCGCCCCGGCGGGCGCGACCTGCACCTACGCGCCTGGCGATGTGATCGCCGGTGGCACGGTACGTTTCGCTGTGGACGTCGTCCTGCCGTTCCCCCTCAGCGTGAACGAAATCACCAACCAGGCGGTCATCGGCGCGGATGCCAACAACATCGCCGACGCCGATCCGGCGAATAACACCACCTCGGCAACCACGCCTGTCATCACCCGGCCCGATCTCGTCGTCGGCAAGGATGACGGCTTCAGTGTGGTGTTGCCAGATCAACAGTTCACCTACGTCATTTCGGTGACCAACGTGGGGACGCAGAACGCAACGAACGTCCGCATTACCGATACCCTGCCCGCTTACGTCACGTTGATCGGCGCTTCAGACGGCGGCATTCAGAGCCTGCCCGGTGTCGTCACCTGGCCGGCCATCGCCCAACTGGGATTGGATGAAGTCGTCACCCGCACACTCAGCGTGATGCTCGACAGCGCGCTGCCTGCCGGCGTGGCGCATATCACCAACACGGTCAGCGTGGGGGATGACGGGACGCATGGCCCGGACCTGAATCCGGCTGACAACACGGCCATCGACGTGAACGTTGTCGGCGCGATGCCTGACCTGGTGCTCGACAAAACCGTTAACCGGGCCACCACCTATCCCACAGGGTTGGTGGTCTACACCATTCGCGTCGAAAACACGGGGTCGCAGGGCGCGACAGGAATAAGCATCATCGATACACTGCCGTCAAGCACAAATTTCGTCAATGCATCAAATGGGGGCTACGAAAGCACGCCGGGCATCGTGACCTGGCCGGCCTTCACGCTGAACGTGGGCCAACAGGCCGTATACACGCTCAGCGTGCGCGCCGCCTCAGGCCTGCCAGAAGATTACGTGCTTACAAACACCGCCACCGTCTCCGATGACGGCACAAATGGTGAAGACCCGACACCGGGCAACAATACGGACTCGGCCAGCACGACCATCAAATGGCCCATCATCTATCTCCCGCTCGTATTGCGAAGGTTCGCTGTTGGACCGGACCTGATCGTGGATAACGTCGTCATCGGCAATGGAACCATCGCCATCACCATCAAGAACCAGGGTAAGCTCATTGTCACCGATACGCTGGGTTTCTGGGTCGATTTGTACATCAATCCCTCACCCGCGCCAACCGGCGTTAACCAGACGTGGGACCCCATCAGCCCTTACGGGGCGGCCTGGGGGGTGGACCGCGAAGCTTTACCCATCAGGCCCGGCGAGTCGCGCACGCTGTACCTGTACGACATCTACTACAAGTACGAGTGGAGCCGTTTACCGGTGGCGCTCAGAGCCGGAGATATTATCTACGTGCAGGTCGATTCGTACAATGCAGCGACCACCTACGGTGTGGTGCTGGAAGATCACGAAATGAGCGGGACCACCTACAACAACATCGTGCGCCTGATCGTCGAGACCTACACACCGCTGAATCCGGTCCTGGGGATGCAGAACGCGCCGGTATCGCCAGATGCCGCCATCCTGCCGGAGAGGCCGTAGCTCGCATGCCGATCCATCTGCTACCCGAAGAAGTCGCCGCGCGCATTGCCGCGGGTGAGGTCGTCGAGCGGCCGGCCTCGGTCGTCAAAGAACTGGTCGAGAACAGCCTGGATGCGGGCGCCACCCGTGTGGAGGTGGAAACGCGCGGTGGGGGGCGCGAACTGATCCGCGTGCGCGATAACGGTGTGGGCATTCCCGCGGCGGAGGTGGAACTGGCTTTTCGCCGCCACGCGACAAGCAAGCTGGAAAGCGCTGCCGACCTGGAGACCATCGCCACGCTGGGATTTCGCGGTGAGGCGTTAGCCAGCATCGCGTCGGTGAGCCGCGTGACGTGCCTCACACGTCATACCACAGAAGATGCGGGAACACGCCTGAGGATCGAGGGGGGTGAAGTCGCTGCACGCACCACAGTCGGTCGCCCGCGCGGGACGGAGTTGTTGATCGAGGATCTCTTTTACAACGTGCCCGCACGGCGTAAGTTCCTGCAATCCGAGCGGACCGAACGCAGCCACATCGATGCCTTCCTCACGCGCTACGCCATCGCCTACCCGCACGTTGCATTTTCACTGGTGCACGACGGGCGGGAAATTCTCGCCACCTCGGGCAACGGCAACCCGCAAGAGGCGCTGCTCAACGTTTACGGAATGGATTTGGGGACAAGCCTGCTGGAAATCCCCGAAATGCTCAATGCGGAACAGACCATTCACGTCAGTGGCTTTGTCGGCCCGACGAGCGTGCACCGCGCCAACCGGGGCTATATCACGTTGTTCGTCAACGGGCGCTGGGTACAGGATTTGCGGCTGACGTATGCCATCATCCAGGCGTATCACACGCTGCTGCCGGTAAAGCGCTTCCCGGTTGCCTTCGTCAGCGTGACCTTGCCCGTCGAAGACGTGGATGTGAACGTGCATCCGGCCAAAACGGAAGTGCGCTTCCGCGATGGGGACGCCGTGTTCCGCGCGGTGCAGCGTGCCGTCCGCGCCACGGTGATGCACGAGGCCCCGATTGCCAGCCCGTGGGAAGCGCCGTCGCCTGCCCCGGACGGGGACGCCGCGCCCTCCGATATGGCAACGCGCGCCCGTCTCGCCGCGCTGACGCCGACCGCGCGGCAGATCGCCCTGCCACCGGCAGAAACACCCCTCACAGAAACACCCTGGCATGGTGCGCCTGCGTCGGTATCCACACCGGGAGCGTCGCCAGCCGTCGATGTCGATCTGGAATCACAGCCACCGCGCGGTGGGCCGGTGCCGGCAACATCGCCTGCCACGTCCGCCCTGCCGCCGCTGCGGGTCATCGGCCAGGCCGCGACGATGTTCATCATCGCCGAAGGCCCGGATGGGATTTACCTGATCGACCAACACGCCGCGCACGAGCGCATCCTCTACGAGGCCCTGCTGACGGCGTGGATGCAGGGGCAGTTAGCGGCGCAACCTTTGTTAGAACCCGTGACGGTGTCGCTGCCGGTCGCCGAGGCCGCCCACCTGGAGGAATTGCTGCCGGCGTTGCTCATGTTGGGTATGGAAGTGGAGCCATTCGGGGCAGGAACGTTCCTGGTGCGCGCCATGCCCGCCCAGCTCGCCCATCTCGCGCCTGGCGATCTATTGGCCGATATTGCGGCTGGTGACGAACAATCACCCATCCACACGGCGCTGGAGGAGATAATCGTGCGCCGCATCTGCAAGCGGGCTGCGATCAAGGCGGGTCAGGTGCTCTCGCGCGAGGAGATGGAGCGCCTGGTGCACAATTTGGAACGCACGGCCAATCCGCGCACGTGTCCCCATGGCCGGCCAACCATCGTGCAAATCGGAGTCGAGCAGCTCATCCGGCAATTCGGGCGTAGTTAAATCCTTGTCTGTTTTTGCGGAGCAGATATAATAAGCCTCAGTAGATCCAATTTTGCTTGATCTGGATCGCTCCAGACCAGAACGGGGATCTGACGATCCCCTTGGAGCATTTTTGGATCGACTGAGCCTTGCCTGAGAATTTGTACGCGGTGGAGGACAGACTGTGGCACTATCAACCAACGATCAACAACGCATCGAAGAACTGGCAATGAAGCTGGTGGAACACTACAATTTCAAACGTCCGCCCGTTCAGATTGAAATAGTGCTCTCCAACCCTCCTGAGGGTCTGAGCAGCGTAGACATCAGCGATATGTCGCTCGTTTTCGGGATCGGCGAGCATCGCTACGAATATCGCATGGCGATGGCACGCCTGCTTTACCGGGAAATTTGCCGCGCCAGCGCCGACTGGGAACAAAACTATCCCTACAGCAACGATGCCTCCAAGTACTTCGCCGCCAGTTTGCTTGTCCCCGCGTCATGGCTGCAGAAAGCCGCTCGACGGCCTCTGGTCACGCTGCAACAACTCAGTGAGGAGTTCCAGGTCCCGGACTACGCCATCGCCAGCCGATTGGTACAGATGGGAAAACGAGTCAAGGGGATGTCGTAAAG
>JAIOAS010000338.1 GCA_019873725.1 Chloroflexota bacterium
AGGCGGAAAAAGAATTTCACTATCTGGATACATGTTTGCTCGCTGTGTCAGACTCCTTAAACTAGGCCATATAATAGCACAATAAGGACGCTTTTTCAAGGGTTTTTCTAAGATTTTCGAGAAAATTCTGGCTGAAACAATCCACCTGAACTACCGTACCTTTACAAAATGCCCAAAACCGGTATACTCACGGCTGGGTCGAACGTCCTGGGTGAAAGGTAATCCGATGGAAGGTGTTATGGTGAAAACAGAGGTGAGACCGGCACAGCCGCGTACCACTGTACAGATCACATTGCCGGACAAACGCACCTTCGAGGGGCCGGTGGGCACCACAGTTGAGACGTTCCTCAAAGCCGCGTATCCCGAACCCAAAACGCCGCTTATCGCCGCGCTGGTGAACGGTCGACTACGGGAATTGACCTATGCGCTCAAACGTGATGGTGACGTAGAGCCGATTGACCTGTCACATTCCGACGGCGTGCGCATTTATCGACGTTCCCTTTCCTTCCTGATGATGGCGGCAGCGCGACGCGTTTTACCCCACGTGGAAATCTTCGTCGATCACTCCCTGCCGTTTGGCGGTTATTTCTGCGAGGTCCGCAATCGTGAGCCACTCACGCCCGCCGAACTGGAAGCCATTGCTGCGGAGATGCAGCGCATGGTCGATGCCGACATCCCTATCGCCCGCACGAGCATCCCACTGGAAGAAGCCCTGCGCATCTTCCAAAGCCGCAATGAGTTAGACAAAGTCCAACTGTTCCAGGGACGGGAGCGCAACAAAAAAGATTACCTCCAATGGTACGTCCTGGACGAATATCAGGATTATTTCCACGGTTACATGGTCCCCTCGACCGGTTATCTGCGCTATTTCGGGCTGCTGCCCTGGGAAGACGGCTTTATCCTGCAATTTCCGCGGCGGCACCAACCCAAAGAACTTCAGCCGGTTCAACGGAACCCGCAATTGCTCTCCGTTTTCCGCGACTATGGTCGGTGGTTGCGGCTGCTCGGTACAGAAAGTGTGGGGGAATTGAACGCCATCATCGCCCGCAACGAATTGCGCACCACGATTCTGGTCTCCGAGGCGCTGCACGAACAACGCATCGCCGACATCGCACGCCAGATTTGGGAGCGCCGCAAAGATGTGCGAGTCGTCCTGGTGGCCGGGCCCTCCTCTTCGGGCAAAACCACCTTCGCCAAACGATTGGGGGTCCAGCTCCTGGCCCATGGCCTGCGTCCTTTTGCGCTAGAATTGGACAGTTACTTCGTCAACCGCGAAAACACCCCGCGCGATGAGAACGGCGAGTATGATTTTGAAGCCCTCGAAGCCGTGGACATTGAACTCTTCAACGCCAATCTGCAGGCGCTTTTGCGGGGGGATGCCGTCCAACTGCCTCATTTCAATTTCTTCACCGGCCAACGCGAGCCTGGCCGCACCGTGCAGTTGCGGACAGATCACATCGTCATTGTAGAAGGCATCCACGGCCTGAACCCCAAACTGGTGTTCGCGCTTCCGCCCGAAACATTGTACCGCGTCTACGTCTCGGCGCTGACACAACTCAACCTGGATCGCCACAATCGCGTGCCGACGACCGACAGCCGTCTGATCCGGCGCATCACCCGCGATGCGCGCACGCGGGGCTACAGTGCAGCGGATACCATCGCCCGTTGGGAAAGCGTGCGACGGGGTGAAAAACGCCATATCTTCCCCTACCAGGAAAATGCCGATGTGATGTTCAACTCGGCGCTGGTTTATGAACTGTCTGTGCTCAAACCGCTTGCTGAACCTCTGTTGCTCCAGGTGGAACGCGACTCGCGGCAGTGGGTCGAGGCCAAGCGCCTGCTGACGTTCCTGCAATGGTTCCTGCCGGTGGAGACAACGCAAGTGCCAGAAAACTCCCTGCTGCGGGAGTTCATTGGCGGGTCATCGCTCGAGGAATTCCACTGGGACTAATCCTGGCTTATGGCACACTGTAAAAACTGCGGCTACGAACTGCCCGAACCGGTGGGACTATTGTGTCCCAACTGTGGTTTCACGTTGATCCCGGAAAAGAAGCCCGGACGACGGAAACCGCTGCGTCTCACGCTGCCCTCCCTGCCCCGTTTTGAAAAACGTGAGCAGCCACCGGCGTCACGTCCCGTGAGGCAAGCAGTGCCATCGCGCGTCCAACCAGAGGTTTCACGGCCCGCGCGGCAGGAAGCGCCACCGCGCGTCCAACCAGAGGTATCACGCCCCGCCCGGTCAGAAAAGCCTCGCCTTAACCTGCGGCTCACCCCTAATCTGTGGAAGCGGCTGCTGACCATCCTGCTTGCGGTGGTGTTCTTCATCGGCGTCATAGTGGCAGCGGCCTATGCCGGGCTGTACTACGGTGAGCGCGACCGGCAAGCAGCACGGCAGAAGGTAGTGCAAGAACACTACAACGCCGGGCTGGTGGCGCTCAATGAAGGGCGCTTCGAGCGCGCCGTGGCAGAATTCCAGTACGTGCTACAACTCGATCCACAGCATGCCCTGGCAACGCAGGGACTTGCCGAAGCCCGGGCGCGGCTGGCGTTCAAGCCCACCCCTACCCTCGAAGCCGTCATTTCGCTGGCGGAACAACTCCTCAACCAGGCGCGCGCCACATTCAACGCCAACGACTGGGTGGCGACGGCGCGCACACTGACGCAACTGCGCGCACTCGATCCCGACTACGAAACCAATGCAGTTGAGCAAATGCTCTTCACCAGCCTGTACAACGCCGGGATCGCGTTCCTGGAAGAAGAGGCGCTCGAAGTGGGCATCTCCTATCTGGATCAGGCCATCGCCCTGCGCCCTCTGGATGCGGACGCGGTCAATCAGCGCAACCTGGCGGCGCGCTACCTGGATGCGCTCAACTATTGGGGCGTGGACTGGGAATTGTGTATCGAACGCTTTGAGGCGCTCTATGCCACCAATCCCGGCTACAAGGACGTGGCGCAGCGCGTCTACCGGGCCTACCTGGCCTACGCCGATTACCTCGCCGCCCAGGGTGAAATGTGCCCGGCGGAGATGCAGTATGCACAGGCGCTGCGCCTGTACGCCGATCCCACCATCGATCAAAAACGGGCGGACGCCGCACAAATATGTCTCATCGCCACACCGGTGCCCCTGGAAGGGACAACGCCGCACCTGACACCGCAGCCCATCCCCGGTTTTACGTATGGACGGCTGGCCTATCCCGTCTACAACAGCACCACCAATGGCTATGACCTCTACGCGCTCTACGCCGATGGACGCATCCTGCGGGCCGCTGTGGGTGCCGACCAACCCTGGTGGGAATTGGGGACAGGCCGTATGGCATACCGTGACCGGGCTGCCGGGGGGGTCAAGATGGTGCTGCCGGAAGAGGGAATCCCGCTGCAGCTCCTCCCGCCGGCAGGACAGGCCTGGCCGGCGCTCTCACCCGACAGTCGCCGCGTGGCTTACGCGGCTTCCACTCAAGGCGAGTGGGCGATCTACATCGCCAACACCGATGGCACCGGCGAACCGCGCCGTCTGGCGAACGGCTGGGCGCCGGCCTGGGGCGCATCGGGCTTGCTGGCCTATACCGGCTGTGATGCTACCGGTTTGTGCGGCATCATCCTCGACAATCCCGACGACGACCAACCGGGCACTCGGCTCACCGGAAGCGAGAACGACAGCGCAGTCAGTTGGGCGCCGGCCGGCAACATGATGACCTACATGACCAACGTCACCGGCAACTGGGACATCATCTTGCTCAGTCCCCAGGGCGGAGTGCAGCAATTGACGTTCGACGCTTCGGACGAAGGACTGCCGGTGTGGTCTCCCGACGGAGGGCGGTTGGGATTCGTGAGTAACCGCGATGGCAACTGGGCCATCTACGTGATGCAACTGGACGGGCAGAACGTGCAGCGCATCCTCGATCTGGGACCATCGCTACCGGGGTGGGAGAACCAGCGTCTCTCCTGGGTACCTTGAGAAGCACAAAGACTACAAAAGTCTCAGCATGGAAGCGTCTCGTGAGACTTTTGGAGGGGTGCATTTCAATTTGGGGGCAAAAGCCAGATAAGCGTTTGATTTAACCGCAGAGTTCGCTGAGAACGCAGAGAAATTTCTGGCAACTCTGCGGACACTGCGTGCTCTGCGGTGCAATTTAAGAAAAGTCGCCCCCATTCAGAAATGCACCCCTTTTGGAGTCTGGCCTTGACGAAAGCGCCAAATCGAGTATAACGTAAGTGTGCGGGGCGTAGCGCAGTTTGGTTCAGCGCGCACGGTTTGGGTCCGTGAGGTCGGAGGTTCAAATCCTCTCGCCCCGACTGGTGACCACACGGCGCGCCACGCTTGTGGGGAGGTCGTTTTACCTGGTCGAGAGGACTCAGGTAAGCGATTTTTT
>JAIOAS010000339.1:0-1720 GCA_019873725.1 Chloroflexota bacterium
AGGCAGGGGCGTGCTGTGTTGGCGTATCGCCCACGCGGCAGTGAGCGTCGCCGGGAGGAACGCCTGCGGGATTTCGGGATCGACGGTGGGCGGGCGTGTCGTGCGCTGGCGTAGTTCTTGTTGGGTAGTCGGGGAGTCGGATAGTCGGGTAGTCGGGTGGTCGGGTAGTCGCGTAGTCGGGTGGTCGGGTGGTTGGGTAGTCGGATAGTCGGATAGTCGCGTAGTCGGGTAGTTGGGTGGTGGGGGCGTTGGCGAGACTGGCGTTGATATGGAAAAGGCAGTGTCGGCGATGTCCACTTTGGGCTGCGGCGTGGTCAATTGCTGCGCTTCGGCGACGGTCAACGGCCCGCGTAGATAGGACATCGTCCAGCGGGAGAAGAAGAAGCGCAGTTTGCCTTCCTGCGCGTCGTGCATCAGGAAGACGCGCGGCTTGAGGCGGCTCAACGCGGTTTCCACCGTCGCTGACGTCATCCCGGCCTCGGCGATGGCGCCGCCCATGCCTTCCAACACGCGGGCCTTGTCGCGCTCCGTCCGCAGCGCGCCCACGAACCACGTGCCGATGTTGCCCAAGCCCTTGTAGTCCAGGTCCGCAGGATTCTGCGTGGAGAGGATGACGCCCAATCCGGCGGCGCGTCCCTGCTTCACCAGGGCCAGCAGCGGCTCTTTGGTCGGTGGATTGTAGGGGTGCGGCGGCAGGTAGCCGAGGATTTCGTCGAAGTAGAGCAACGCGCGCAGCGTTCGCGTCCCGGCCTGTGCGCGCGTCCAGGTGCGCAGCTCCTCCAAAAACAGCGTGACGAAGAACTGCCGCTGTTCCTCCGGCAGATGCGCCAGGTAGAATACCGACGCGCGCGGCTGCCGTTCCGGCGTGTAGAGAAAGCGGTCGATGTCCAGCGGCTCGCCTTCGCGCCAGCGGACGAAGCCCGGCGCAGCGATGAGGTTGTTCAGCGTGAGCGCCAGGTCAAAGCGCGCTTTCTGCGGGAAAAAGCTCTCCACGTCGAACACCCCGATGTGCTCCATCGGCGGCTGCTGCACCTGGCGAATGAGCGTGGGGATGTCGAACGTGCCCTGCGTGTCCCAGGTGTGGCGGATCAGCGTGGTGAGCAGGATGTGCTCGCGGCTGCGTAGCGGGTCAGCGTTGACGCCCGCCAGACCGAGCAGCGCCGAGGTCAGCCCTTGCGCGCGCAGCACCGCCACGTCGGGATCGCCGCCGGGCGGCGTGCTGAAGCGGGCGAGGATGTCCACCGGGCGGCCGGCGCGCAGACCGGGCGTGTACAGCGCGATGTCCGCGTTGAGCCGCAGTTGCGCGATGTGCTCCGGCCCCAACCCCCAGCCCGAAAGGCCGGTGCGCCAGCGTTCCGCCATCGCCCGCGCGGCCTGATCGGGCGTCTGGCCCTGGCGTTGCACGGCATCGGGATCGATCCACGGGGCGAAATCCTCCGGCGACAGGTCGGGGAACGTCAACAGCAGGTTCGCCAGGTCGCCTTTGACGTCCAGCAGCAGCGCGGGAACCTGGCGGCGCAGCGCCTCTTCGACCATCGCCAGACCCAACCCGGTCTTGCCGCTACCCGTCGCGCCGAGGATCAGGGCGTGTGTGGTGAGGTGGTCGAGCGGATATGCGACGGCCTCGTCGGTGAGTTGATTGCGCTCGTCTACGAGACGACCCAGATAAAGCGTGTTGAATGGCTCCACAGTTCTATTGCCTCCTGAGGCTGAGATACCG
>JAIOAS010000339.1:1914-4346 GCA_019873725.1 Chloroflexota bacterium
CGGCGACGACGGCAGCCGAAGCTTTAGCGCCCAGGTAAAGCCCCGTTTCTCCGACGATGGTGCCCGCTTCCATCGTTCGCACGCGCACGGCGTGTCCATCGGCTTGTGTGATCTGGACAGTCACGCGCCCGGATTCGACGAAATACAAGCCCGGCGTTTTTTCACCTTGCTGGATGAGCATGTGACCGGCGGGAACATCCCGGCGTTCCATATAGCTGAGCATTTGCGTCACGGCGGGCGCTTGCGGGGCGGGCGCCGAGGACGCGGCTTTATCTTCCTGTTCCAGATATTCGAAAAGCCCGATGAATTTCCCTGACTTGGGTAAAAATGCCTCAAGTTGCTGCTTGACCGTTTTGGGGCGTGCTACCAGTCCCACGCTGTCAAAAGTCTGGATCATTTGTTCCTCACACCACTCGACGCCGCGGTCCAGATCATCGAAGGCGCGCCATTTGTTTCCCTCGGCCTCCGCAAAGACATAGCGCTCCAGCCGTTGTCGGATACGCGGGGTGAGGTGGGTGAACACCAGAACGATCCCTTGGGCCTGCGCCAGTTGTTTTAGCTTCATTAGAACGATTTCTGCCGAAGCATCCAGCCCCAGGGCATAACGCATGTCCAGCACGATAAAATGGGGTTTGAGCCGGTCGGTGGCCTGCAACCGTGCGCGAATGTGTTCCAACAGGCTGTTGGCGGTACCGAAGAAGATGAACCCTTGCAGTTTGAGAATGTAGACCCAATCGCCCTTTTGACCGAGCAATTGTTGATGCAAGCGTGGGCGGACCACGGTGCTGTGGTAGGTAACGCGCGAAAGCGCATGCCGGATGACCGGGGTGCGGCTATAGTTGAAGACAAACAACCCTACCGCGGTGAGCACGCCGAGGCCAACGCCTTCCAGGACGCCAACGCCGCTCATCACGACCATAATCAGGCAGACGATGGCATAATCGGTTTTGGTGAGTTTCTGCCAACCATCGTAAAGCCATTCTATCAAGAAACCCAGGCCCAAAAAGATGAGCAGTCCGCCGAGCAATGGCCTGGGCAGATAGGACAATATGGAAGCGCCGAAGACGAGAATGGCGCCGTTAATCACGGCGACGCTCAAACCGATGGCGCGACTGTTGACGCCGATACGGGGTCCCAGGAGCGAGAGGCTGAGGGTGGGGTACCCCGGCGCGCCACCCGCGAGTCCTGCCAGACAGTTGGCAATGCCGGCCCCCTTCAATTCGCGGTTCAGATCCATATCGGTTTGGGTGGTGACTTCAATGCCACTGGCGTTGAGAAGTAACGAGATCACACTGATAAGGATGAGCGTGCCGATGTTGCCGGCTTCTTTGGCGATGGCCGGCCATGCAATGTGCCCCATGGCTGCCAATGACAAGGGTTGCCAGAGGCCGCCGCTGGGGAAGGGACCAAGCAACCAGCCCTGGGCGGTCGCCTCGGCAATTGTGAGATGGTTGAGCCACAGCAGGCCGTAGAACAACCCGGTCATAGCCAGCAGTGCGCCGGGGACGATCAAGAAATGGCTATGCCGACGCAACAGTAAAGTCAGCAGGATGGCAAAGAGCACGGCGGGAAGCCAGAACAACAGCTTGGCGGGTGAGAATAACGCTGTGAACGGTAGATTGCCGACCAGCAATCCCATCCCCCCTTGCACCAATAGCCAGCCCGTCCCGGCCAGAAATCCCCCGAAAACCGGATAAGGAATGTAGCGGGCCAGTCCGCCGAGTTTGAACTGTCCCAGGATGAGGAAACAAAGGCCGGTGAGGAGCGAGGAGAGCATAATGGCGGCGACAACCGTGGTGAATATGTTCTCCCCGCTCGTCGTGGTCGTCAGGTGGGCCGTGATGGCAGCCGCGGTCAAGGCCAGGATAGCGGCCGGCGCGTCTTGAGGAAGTGTTACCATAGCCGGGAAGGAGGTAAATATGATTGTTACTACACTCAAGATCATAGCCCCGAAGAGCATAAACCCTATGCCTCTGCCGACATAGATCGAAAGGTCGCCTGAGAAAATCATCGCCGCCAGGGAAATTTCTACAAAAATATCCAAGAGCGCGATGATGAAACCGGCGGTCAGTATCGGGAAGATCTTTCTGACTCGCTCCATGGACTTTGTCAATGCGGTTTTAGATTTTTCCATAACTGCCTCATTTTTTATTTCTTTTGCCGGTTACAATTCAACTATACATCCCAGGCCGGGGACGTCCGTGGCGATCAGCCAGCCGTCCTCCACGACAAAGCGCGCAACGGTGGGGTCATTTTGCAGATCGAAATGTCCGTCCAGGTCGCCGTAGCGGACGGCGGGGCTGCTCAGGGCGAAGGCCAACCCCGCCGCGATGAGCAGCGCCGGTTCGCTCAGGCTGCCGACCATCGTGGTCATTTGCGCGGCGCGGGCGATGGCATCCATGCGCCGCGCGCAAGCGATCCCGCCGCACGTC
>JAIOAS010000340.1 GCA_019873725.1 Chloroflexota bacterium
CCGTACTTGCCGATGCTCTCGGCAACGTCGACGATGTAGGGGTTCATGGGCAGGCGCTCATCCACCGGGGGCAGTTGCCCGGCCTCGACCAGCTTCGCCAGCATTGGGGCTTCCTTGAAGCGCGGGCCAGGGGTCGCGGTCGGCTCAGGCGCCTTGGTAGGCTCTTCCTTTTTGGGTTCTTCAGTCTTGGGAACAGCGGTTGCCTTGGGGGCTTCCGTCGCTTTGGGGGCTTCTGCTGTCGGCGCTGCAGTGGTGGGGACTGGAGTGGGCTGCTTGCATGCCGTCAACGCCACACCCGCGGTCGCCAACACCGAGACCTGCAGAAACTCACGCCGGGTTAGCTTGCGTTTCTCTTCCATCTGAATTCAACCTCCTTGGTTAAGATATTGATTTGAACGAGCGTGCGGATTCCAATTTCTGTGTGGAGTTCACTACTATGATGCGTCGAATCGATATGTCACCTCCTCTCTTCCTAAAGTCAGGTCGATAAAATCACCGTGAAAGTCACACAATACGTTATTTCACCACTCCAGGAAAAGGGGCAAAGGAAGCCCCGTTTGGTGCGGGTCAAAGATGCTCTGAGACAATCATAGCAGGAATTTGAAATAAGAAAAGCGCAATCCTGCCGCTTGACGATGCTCAAGCCCTTTTAACGTTGTTGTGAGCGGTAACGTGAACGTTCACGGTTCACTATCATTATAATAACGACTGTCGTGCTTGTCAACTGGTATCGCCAGAAAATCGGATTCACAGCCTGGACAGAAAGTCAAAGACTCAGTAGATCCAATTTTGCTTGGTCTGGATCGCCAGATCCAGACCAGATCGGGGATCTGACGATCCCCTTGGAGCATTTTTGGATCTACGGAGACTACAAGAGTCTCAGCCGTTCGTGAGACTTTTGTAGTCTGGCCCCCTGACACACAAAGACGACCTCGGTGGCGATTATGCCACACGAGGTCGCTTTCAACGAAGGAGGGGCAAGTGAATGTCCCAGTTACAACCTATGCGCCGGTTCCGGCATCTGGCGCTGTCCGCAAAGGGCTGCGAAAGCCTGTTCCAGAACTATCATCGGTATCAGGGGGCACAGGTATTCCCCTACCCCGGTGCCCGCCGCGGCCACAGCCTCCACCACGGCCTTCAAAGGGCATACCCATTCCAGGCATCATCCCGAAGCCACGGCCATTCTGTGACATCTCGTCAGCCTGCTCCTGGGTGATGACGCCATCCTTGACCGCTTGCGCGAGGGCTTCGGTGTAGGCAGCCTGTAGTTTCTCACGCACGGTGGCGGCATCCAGCCCCCTGGCGCGCATCAGCGTGGAGAGCGTCTCGCCATTGGCGTAAGCTGCTTGCAGGTCTTCGAGCGACATTCCCAGCGCTTTTGCCAGCAGCGTATCGCGATCGAGATAGCTCATCAAAGTCTTGCGCGCCAGCATCGCATCGGCCTGCTCCTGGGTGATGAGCCCTTTGGCGATGGCCTGCTCGATGGCGGCCTGGTTGGCGGTTTCACGTGCGGCCTGCAGTTTCTCCACGGTGATACCGAGGGCCTCGGCCAGCAGTGCGTTTTCGTCGATGGTGCCACTCGCTACGCCCTTCGGTAAGCGGCCCAACCCACCGAAGCCTCCCCGCCGGCCAAAGCCGCCCCACACTTTCATCTCGTCGGCCTGTTCTTGCGTGATCAGCCCCTTCTCGACAGCCTGGTCGATGGCGGCATCGCGGGCAGTTTGATAGGCGGCCTGGAGTTCATCAACGGTGATCCCCAGCGCGTCGGCCAACAACTGCTGGTAGTCGATGTCCCCGCCCTTGATGCCGGGGAAATCCCAACCACCGCCGTGATTGAGATAGCCTTCGCCCAACAGGCCGGGCATGACCGACTGCGTCGCCGTCTGCAGGTTAGCAGCAGCACTGGCGGTTGTCGGAACGGCAAACAACCACACGCCCGCGATCAACGTCACCAAAACCAACCCACTCACAACGAAGAGCCATTTCTTTGTTTTCAACATTATTGACACACCTCCTAAACGTCATCTTGGATTTTCGATGCGCGGCGCCATGCTCCGCATCGAATTATCCATAGCATAACAGAATTATCTGAAAATCGTCTAAGGAAATCCTGAGAGATTGCTGTGAATTGGGCGAGGGCAAAGGGAATCGATACGCACGACGCAATCACAGTAAACGGAGCCGGACGCGTGGTTCTTGTGAGCAATAGACCAATTCCAGGATTTTGTTCACAACGGGTTGAACCTCGGCGCGGGTCTTTATCGAGAAGCGCCCCAGATGCATATCGGGGCAGTTATCCTCGGGTGATGATATGAAAATTCGGGTCGAGTTTCCGTGCGAAACGTGCAAAAATGTGTACACTTTTTAACCGGATTGTAACGCTAAGTCTCCGTATCGCAGCAAAGAGCGTGTTATAATAGATTGACAAGGTGGCGTATGAAACCTCGAACCGCTGAAGCAGATAACACAATGGCTCCGATAGGCGACAGTGAAGCCCAACAGCACACCGCGGCATTGCTCCGGCAAAGCCAGGCGCGTCTGGCGCGCGCGCAGCAACTCGGACGCTGGGGGTATTGGGAATGGGACGTACAGCGCCAAACCCTGCACTGGTCGGACGAAATCTACCGCATTTTCGGGGTTGGGCGGGATTTTGCGCTCACGTATGAGAACATCGAAAGTATGCTACACCCAGAGGACCGCCCGGCCAACACGCAATACGTCCAGGCCTTGCTCACTACCGCCACCGAACTCGCCTCCGAGTTTCGTATCATCCGCCCGCAAGGCGAGATACGCTACATCGCACAGACCGCCCAGGTCGAACGTGACGAGGCCGGCCGGCCGCTCTACATCTTCGGCATTATGCAAGATGTGACCGAACGTAAACGTACCGAACAAGCCCTTCAACGCAGCCAAAGCGAACTGGCGACGGTCTACGAGCACGCGCCGGTGATGATGTGTTTGCTTGGCCCTGGCCGCGAGGTGCTCTATGCCAACCGGGCTTTTACCGCCTTTACGGGCATCCCGGAAGCCGAACTCACGCAAGGCAAAGCGTGCGGCGTGTTCGGCTGCATCAACGCGCAAGAGCATCCGGACGGCTGCGGGTTCGGCCCAAGCTGCCAGGATTGCCGGCTCCGTCTGGCTATCGAAGACACCCTGGCGACAGGGCAAAGCCACCGGGGGATCGAATATCGCGCCACGCTAAAGCGCGCCGGGGTGCGGCGGGACGTTGTCCTGCTGGGCGCCACCGCCAGGATCGAAAGCGGAGAATCGCATCGCGTTTTGTTATGCCTGGAGGACGTCACGGCAAGTAAACAGGCCGAAGAGGCGTTGCGAGTGAGTTTGGAAAAATATCGTGTCCTTTTCGATGCCTTCCCGTTAGGCATCACCATCAGCGACGCGCAAGGCCACATCGTCGAAGCGAATCGCGCATCTGAGCACTTGCTCGGTCTGCCTACGACGGAGCACATTCAGCGTCAGATTGATGGCGCGGAATGGCGCATCGTCCGTCCAGATGGTTCGCCGATGCCGCCTGAAGAGTATGCCGGTGTCCGCGCGCTGCGCGAGAAGCGACTGGTCGAAAACGTAGAGTTGGGCATTGTCAAAGCGGATGGTGACGTGACCTGGCTCAATGTAACCGCAGCGCCGATCCCGTTGGAGAACTACGGGGTCGCCATCACCTATGGTGACATCACGTTGCGTAAGCTCGCCGAGGATGCCTTGCGCGAGAGCGAAGCGCGCTACCGCGACCTGGTCGAATCGTTACGGCGTTCGATGGAGCGCGCGACGCATACGCAAAACGTGCTCCTGGCGTTGAGCCGGGCCGCGCAGGCCGTG
Organism: Chloroflexota bacterium; assembly: GCA_019873725.1. Taxonomy (GTDB): domain Bacteria; phylum Chloroflexota; class Anaerolineae; order B4-G1; family SLSP01; genus DSWT01. Next base: position 3,835 of record JAIOAS010000340.1, read on the forward strand.
CAACGCGCGCGTTCACCCGCAGCGATTTATCAGACTATTGGTGAGGAAATCGACAAACTGGGGTACCACGCACTGGTCTTTACGTTGAGCGACGACCATACGGAACTGGCAGTCACGTATGTGAGCCAGGTGTTGCGGCGGTTGCCAGGCGCCCCGGCGTTGCAGCAGCGTTTCGCCGTGCAACCCGGCGGTTTCTGCGCGCACGTGATCGCCGCCGGCGAGACAGCTTTTATGGAACACGGCATCGAGCGCACCGACACAGCGCCGGCGGGGACGGCCCTTGCGTTGACGCTCCATTTATCAACAGCATTGGGCGCGGACAAAATCATCAGCGCCCCCCTCAAGCGCAATAGACACGTCCAGGGGCTCCTCATCGTGATGGGCAACACGCTTGCCGAAGCCGATGTCCCGGCCATGGAGGTCTTTGCCAATCAGGTCAGCGTTGCTTTGGACGCTGCGCGCGCGTTGGCAGAAGTGCAGGCCGCGCACGAGCGTATGCGCTGGCTG
>JAIOAS010000341.1 GCA_019873725.1 Chloroflexota bacterium
CCGGCGATCCAAACAGCTATGCGCTCAAGACCTTTCTGGCTAAGTATGCCCATAATGTGACCGGCAATATCGTTGTCCTTGCATTTGGTCCGCCCTATGAGTTGGACAGTACAGAAATCAGCAAGCTGGATTATTTCTATGTGCTGTATTCATCTGGTGCGGCCTTTGTGGACGCGGGTGTGCGGGCGTTGTTTGGTGATTTGGTGGCTTCTGGCGCTTCTCCGGTGGACATATCGGCGCTCAACTATTCCCTTGCGCGGCAGACGATGCCGGCCCCCAATCAGTTAATCTCGCTGGACATTATCGGCGCAACCGGCGAAGTCCTTACGGAGACCGCGCGCTCTGAAATTCTCAAAGGGGACGTACTCAATCTGCGCACAGATGTGATTATCGATCATAATGGGCGCCCGGTCCCTGATGGAACACCTGTGCAGTTCGTCTTGAGCTATCCACAAGAAGATATCGAACGCATCGTCGTTTCTGAATCGCATGGTGGGGTAGCAACAACGTCCATCGTGCTCGACCGCGAGGGGCAATTGGATATTACAGCGCAGTCTGAACCGGCAATCAACTCGGTGCGTCTGCAGCTCACCATCCGTGCTGAAGGTCCCATCGAAATAACGGCGATTGAACCCACCCCTACGCCGACGCCTACGCCGACCCCGACGCCTACGGCGACGCCGGAACCCACTCCGACACCAACCCCGTTACCGCTGAAAACCCCGCGCCTCCCGGATCCGTTGTATGTGCCGGTGGTGCAGGGTGTCATGTTGTTACAATGGGGAATAGGCGGCGCATTGCTTGTGGCTTTGGCCGGTTTCTTGTGGGCCAGACAACGCGGTTTGAGCATCTTGATTGCCGTCCGTGTGGCCCTGGTTGGGTTGGTAGCAGGGTTGTTTGGCTATGTTGTTGCGGTTGCGGTGGGGCGTTTCTGGCTGTCAGGCTGGCTGTACAGCGTCGTCGGACGCGAATATGTCGCTGTGGCTGTCACAATGCTGATCGGCGTTATTGCCGTTATTCCGGCGATGTTGTTCTACATGGCACAAAGCCGTCATCACCGGTATGTTGAAGAAGACCGCTAATAAGGGGTGATGAGCAAAGCGAGGAGTATCAGGATGCCCGCGCTGATGAGCAGGGCGGAGTTAGCGCGCAAAGCTCCCCGCCACTCTTGAAGGTTGCGCAACAAAGGCGTGATTTGCACCGGGGCACTTGCCTGGTGCAGTAGCGTTTGAAAAGCGGTCATCGTGGGCGGGCGTTTGTCAGGATGGAGTGACAGGGCAAGTAGAATGGCATGCTCGACGCCAGGTGAAATGGCCGGATTGATTGCGCGTGGGAATACCAGGGCTTCAGGACGCAGGAACCGTTCCCGTGCTGTCATCGGCGAGCGTCCGGTGAGCAGGTGATAGAGGGTCGCACCCAGCGAGTAGATGTCGCTGCGGATGTCGGTGTGGGTGTCGTCGCCTCCATACTGCTCGAGCGGTGTGTAGGCTGCGGTGCCTTGTCCCTGAACGACGGTAACAGTACGCGCCTCGTCACTGGTGAGCAGCTTCACCAATCCGAAATCAACCAGTTTGATCAATCCGGTTGGCGTCAGCTTGATGTTGGACGGCTTGATGTCGCGGTGCAAGATGGGTGGATTTTGCTCATGCAGGTAGGCCAAAGCACTACACAGTTGGTCGGCCCAGTCGAGCACCTGCGCTTCCTCAATGAACCGGTTTTCTTTCAAAGCGTTGTCGATGAGTTCGCGTAGATCGTGGCCGGGCACGAAATCCATAACCAGGTACTCGCGTCCTCTGTGGGTAAAATAGTCTGAAACTTTGGGGAGATTGGGGTGATCCAACCGCGCCAGTACAGAAGCTTCCTGACGAAATTGTTCTTGTAACTGGGTTAGCATTTCTGGCTCGAGGTCGGGATCGGGCGCAATTTCCTTCACTGCACAGATGCGGCCTGGCAGTAAAGTGTCTTCTGCGCGATAAACGGCACCCATACCGCCCTGTCCGATCGGCCCGGCAATCTTGTACCGATTTTTTAACATCGTTTGGGGTTCCAATAACTTGACCATACGCAGATAATAATCGCTTGAGGGCAGATTGTCAAGCGGAGAGCCAACAGGAGAGTGTGTATGAACGAGCAAAACCAGCCGTTGTTGGTCATTTACAAAGGGGCGCTGGCAGGGATGCGCTGGCCACTGGGGCATGAGCCGGTGACACTGGGCCGCGCCGCGGATTGTGACATTGTCTTGCCCGAGCGCCAGATTTCGCGCTACCACGCACGCATCGAGTGGGACGCAGATGGGTATGTGTTGCGCGATTTGGGCAGCAAGAACGGCACTTTTGTTAATGGGGAAAAGGTGCGCGGGCAGCTCTATCGTTTACGTGATGGCGACGAGATTTCACTGGCGACGACGCTACAGATCGGGTTTGTAGCCGGAGAAGCGACATTGCCATTGGAAGAAGTTTTCCTCCCCGGTCGTTTGGTCGTCGATGAGGATACCCGGCGTGTGCGTTTGGGCCGCGAAGAGTTAAACCCGCCACTGTCACCGGCGCAGTTCACGCTCCTGGCGATGTTGGTGAAATCCAAAGGCGCCGTGGTCACGCGGGAAGATGTGATTCGTGCAGTATGGCCTGATGCGGTGGGCGGCGTTACTGACCAGGCAGTGGATGCATTGGTTTATCGTTTGCGTGAGCGGCTGGCCGAGTTAGACCCCGATCGCAATTACCTCACCACAGTACGCGGGCATGGATTCCGCTTTGATATGGGCGATTGACATTTCGCGTAGTCATAAACCGGAAAACAAAATTGCAGAATATTGTAACTTTGAAATAAGAAATGACTATGCGAAATCGGGCGCGTGTGCTTGTTCCGCCCGTCGAAAATCTGCTTAATCCGCTAAATCTGCTGATGAAAATAGCAATTTTAGTGCACGGTTGGTAATAATGAATGATAAGACCCTGCCTTGATAAGACCCTGCCTTGACTTGCCATAGACCGGATTTTCGTTACAATGCGCACTGTGACGAAACGAGGCGACCTTTGGCAACGTTGGGATAGGGGACTGTTACTCGCACTGTTGATCGGCGCGATAGCAGCATGGCCGTTTTTCACCAATCCGGGCTTGCCTGCCGCCACTGACGCCGAATTGCACATCTTCCGTATTGCCGAAGTAGGCTATAGCTTGCGGGCAGGCAATCTATATCCCCGCTGGGCTGCGAATTTCTACTATGGGTATGGCTACCCGATTTTCAACTACTATGCCCCACTGACTTATCACCTCGGGAACTGGGTGACAGGTTTTCATCCAGAACGGGCTGTTGCAGGCGCCAAAATCCTGTTCATCGGCGCCGCATTTCTTGGCGCGGTGGGCGCGTATTTGTTGGGGCGCGAGTTTGGCGGGCAGGGTGGGGGAGTGCTGGGCGCTGCGACTTTTGCCTTTGCCCCATACATCATGTTGATCAATCCTCATGTGCGCGGTGATTTGGCGGAGGTCTTTGCGTTAGCCATCGTTCCCTGGGCGTTGTGGAGTTGGGAGCGGCTTTGGAACAACGGCGGGAAAGCGATGTTTGTAACGGCGGTTGTGACAGTGGCGACAACGCTGTTGAGCCATAACCTCACCGGCCTCACCACCGTCCTGTTGTTGATGGCGCTGTCGGCATGGCACTGGCTGATCGGCAAGCATCACTCGCGTGCCAGGTGGGCGTTCCTGGCCGGCGTTTTAGCGGCACTGCTGACCGCTTTTTTCTGGCTTCCATTTCTCCTCGAACGCAAATTGATTCGTCTCAATGTTGCCGGCGAGGGACACTATGATTTTCGCAACCATTTTGTGTTGCTCCGCGACCTGCTTGCTTTTCTCAAGCCGATAGATTGGCGGGCAGCGACGAACAACCCACCCATGAGCGCCGGGCCGTTGCTGATCATATTGGCCGTCGCCGGCTTTATTGTGGCATTGATATGGCACAGGCAGGCGCCTCAATTTCGGCGCCTCGGCTTTTATCTGCTGAGTAGTCTTCTGTGTTTTTGGCTGATCACGCCGGGCAGCCGACAGGTTTGGGAAACAATCCCCGGTATGGCCTACTACCAGTTTCCCTGGCGCTTCCTTGGCCCCTTGGCCGCACTTTTGGTTCCCCTGGTGGCGACTCTGGGCAACGTAAGGCTGCCCCACAAAATCCGCGTGGCGCTACTCACTTTCCTGTGCGGCATCATCCTCATCACCGCAATGCCAGGGTTATATCCAATCCCCTGGCCGCCCGATTTTGGTCCGGTCAATCCCTTAACATTGCTGGATTTTGAACTGCAAGGGCGGTGGCGCGGTACGACGTCAACGGACG
>JAIOAS010000342.1 GCA_019873725.1 Chloroflexota bacterium
GAGCGCGGAGAAATTCTATAAATCTCTGCGAGCTTTGCGCTCTCTGCGGTGCAATATGTCTTTGACCACTACACTTAATCTGCTCAATCTGCTTAATCTGCTGATTATTTTCCGGGAGGTAAGCTATGGCAGAGGTGACGACGTTGAGAGGGTTGAAGCGGTTCTTCACGTTCCCGTTCGAGGGGGCGGACTGGCAGAAGCGGTTTGTCATCGGCGCGGCGCTGATCCTGGTGAGTTTCTTCATTCCCATCATTCCCTTAATTTTCGTGGGCGGCTACGTTGTGCAGGTGATGCGACGGACGATTGAAAGTCAGGATTGGGCGCTGCCGGCCTGGGAGGATTGGGGCAAGTTGGGTATGGATGGCCTGCGCTTTGCCGGGGTGGGGTTGGCATTTTTGTTGCCGGGAGTGCTGGTTTACTTTGGCGGGATGGGCCTCTATATGCTCTCCGCGCTGTTGTTTCCCCTATCGATGCAGCTTGCCGAGGCGGGATACATCGTTTACACCCTCGTACCGCTGTTCTTCGTCATCAGCCTCATGATTCTGTTCATCTCTATCTCTCTGGGGATGATTTTGACTCTCCTGGGAACAATCCCCCTGCCGATGGCTATCGCACACTTTGTGGCGCAGGATCAAGTCGGCGCCGCATTTCGCTTCAAGGCGTGGTGGCCCCTGCTATGGCATAACAAGATGACATATCTCATCGCCTGGGCTCTGTGCAGCGGGCTATTCTGGACTATGTATTATTGCCTTATGGCTCTGTTTGCAACGATAGTCCTGTGGCTATTCATTCCTATCTTGAGCGCGCCGATTTTGTTCTACTGTATACTCGTATGGGCGGCGGTGTTTGGAGAAGCGTATCGGGAGAGTGTGGAAACAATGGCGTGACGACGGTTGACGCCTGGCGCATTGATGTGGATACCACAGTATGGAGACCCTCAATGTTTGGATGTTAGGCGGGTTCACGGTGCGGTGGGGCGCTCAGGAGGCCCTCCGTATCCCGAACCCCTCGACGCGCGCGTTGTTGGCCTATCTCCTTGCCCATCGCGGACACGCGCACACCCGTGACTTGTTGAGTGGCCTCTTCTGGCCTGACCTCCCCGAAGTTGCCGCGCGTCGCCGTCTCACCCAGGCGCTTTGGCACATCCGCACGCATCTCGCCCCCCATGCGGCACTTCTCACTGAAGCTGACACCGTCCGCGTTGATCCCGCCCTGCCGCTCTGGCTTGACGTGGCCGAATTCGAACGTTGCGCGGTGAGCGCGGCCGCTTCAGAGGTGGCACACGCCGTTGCGCTGTACCGTGGCCCCTTCATGGACGGCTATTACGACGATTGGGTGTTGCCGGAACGGGAGCGCCTCCGCGAACTGTTCCTCACCGCTGTGGAACGTTTGGTTGCCGATTACAAAGCGCAGGGCGCGTATCAAGCTGCGCTGGCGCACGCCCGCCGCCTGGCTGCCGAGGACCCCTGGCGTGAAGCGGCGCATTGCGAAGTGATGCGCCTGTGTCACCTGCTTGGACACGACGCCGAGGCGCTCAAGCAATATCAGGTGGTGCGTCAATTGTTGGCCGATGATCTCGGCCTGGAGCCGGCGCCGGCCACGACGGCGCTGGCGCTGGAGATTGCCCGGCAACTCCCGCCGGACACCGTGCCCTATCTACCGTGCCCGGTATCTGATGAATCTCCCCTTGATGCGGCGCGTCTGCCCCTGGTGGGCCGTGAAAGAGAGCGCGCGCTACTGACGGCGCAGTTGGATGCGGCGCTCAATGCGTTGGGCGGTCTGGTTTTGCTGGAGGGAGAAGCCGGCGTCGGCAAGACCCGCCTGCTGCGCGAAATCGCCCGCGATGCGGAATGGCGTGGCTTCGACGTGCTGTGGGGCAGCGGGCAGCCGTTTGCGCCGGCGACGCCCTACAGTCCGCTGGTGGAGGCGCTGACCGGCGGGCTTTCGCCGTTGCGAATCAAACAACTGACTCAAGTGCTCGAGCCGCTCTGGATACAGACGCTCATCCCGCTGCTACCGCCATTGCGCGCCGCGCGGCCCGACCTGCCCCCGCCATCTCCACTCGAACCCGCCCAGGAACAGGCGCGGCTGGCGACGGCGCTGGCCGAGCTGCTGCGCGGTTGGGCGCACATTGCCCCCCTCGTCGTGATCCTCGAAGACCTGCACTGGGCCGGGGCGGATACCTTCGCTTTGTTGCCGCGCCTGCTCTCCGCGCTGGGCGAAAGTCGCATCCTGCTGTTCGGCAGTTTTCGCGGCGGCGAAACCCGTGCGCGCCCGGAAGCGTGGCAGGCGTTGGGTAGCCTGGACGCGCGTCAACGCTTTACGTTAGACCCGCTCGATGCCGCTGCCAGCGACAAACTGGTCCGTTACAGCCTGGGTATTGGCGTCCCCGCCCCGCTTTTCGAGGCGCGCCTCTTTGCCGAAACGCATGGCAATCCCCTGTTCTTGCTGGAGACGCTGCGCGCCTTACGTAGTGAAGGCTTGCTGTTCCGCGACCCTACCGGCCAATGGTGTACCCCCTGGGACGACAGCACCGAAGCCTACGCCGAATTGCCACTGCCCCCCGCCGTCGAACAGATCATTGCGCGTCGTCTGAACAGATTACCCGTGGCTGTGCTTCCCATCGTCCAGGTGAGCGCCGTGTTGGGCGAATGGTTCGATTTCGAGCTGTTGCGGCTGGTCAGCGGCATAGAACCGCGCGCGCTGCTGGATGCTTTGCGCGAACTGGTGCGCAGCCGCATTTTGGACGAGACCGAGCGGGATTATCGTTTCCATCACGATAAGATCCGTCAGGCTGCTTACAATGCCATCGAAACGACCGCGCGAATGGGCTTGCACCGTCAAACCGCCGAGGTATTGGAGACACTTGCGCCGCTGCCCGTCGCCGCGCTGGCGTACCACTGGGAAGCTGCCGCCGTCTGGGACAAGGCCAGCGTTTACCACCAACAAGCCGGCGACCAGGCGCGGGCGGTCTACGCTAACCGGCAAGCCATCCAGCACTACACACGCGCCCTCGAAACGTTGGCGCAGCAGTCTGATCCCGACGCGCCAACGCGCGCTTTTGCGCTGCGCCTGGCGCGCGAGGCCGTGTGCGCGCTCGTAGGCGACCAGGAAACGCGCGCCGCCGACCTGGATGCCCTGGAAACGTGGCTGGCTCATCCGCTGCTGGATACACCCGGCAACCGCGCGCGCGTCGGATTGCGTCGCGCGGCTTACTGCGAGAGCATCGGCGACTATTCGCGCGCGTTCGCGGCGGTGCAGGAAGCGGCAACGCAGGCCGCGCTGGCGGGGGACGCGCAGACCGGGTATGAGGCCGAACTGTGTTGGGCGCAGATGTTGCGTCATCGTGGTGAACTTGAATCTGCCTGCCAGCACATCGAGCGGGTTGGCGTGTTGGTCCAATCCTTGGATGATATGGCAGCGCAGGCGATGTACCTGCGTGAGTTGGGCAGTTTAGCCTTCGACAGGGGAGACTACGGCAGTGCCGCCGGCGCTTATCAGCGTGCGCTGGACGCGATCGCTCTGAGCGACGCGACTGCCGCGCAAGCCCACATCCACAATAGCCTGGCAAGTGTGGCGCATTATCTGGCGGATTTCCCGACGGCATTGGCGCATCATGAGCAGGCGCTCGCCCTGCGGCGGACGGTGGGCGACATGCGCGGCGAAGCGATTAGCCTGTACAATCTGAGCACGGTCTACCACGATAGCGGCGATCAGGAAGCGGCGCGCGTGACCCTGGAACAAGTCTGCGCGCTGGCCCACAACATCGGCGACCGGCGCATCGAGGGCTACGGCTGGGTGTATCTGGCGTTGGTGTTGGAGTATCTGGGGCAATTCGATGCCGCCAGAGACGCCTACCGCAAAGGGCTGGCGCTGCGCCGCGCGGTGGGCCTGCACGCCCTGGCGATTGATGCCCTCTCCGGGCTGGCGCGCGTCGCTACCGCGCAGGGCGATCACGTCCTGGCGGTGCGATATGCCGATGAGGTGCTGGCCTGGCTGAACGAGCGTGGCCCCGATGGTGTAGGCGATCCCTGCCTGGCCTACGTGGGCGCTTATCAGGCATTGCTGGCGGCGGGGCAAGTGGAACGCGGGGAAGCCGCCTTGCGCGCCGCGTATGCACTGCTGATGACCTACGCCGACAGTATCCCCAATCCCGAACGGCGTCACGCCTACCTGCACGATATTGCGCCGGGGCGCACCATTTGGAACGACTACCACAACCTCGGCGTGCGCCGCATCCAGGCGCGCCTGCCGCGCGTTGATGCACCCCTGCGCCGCGCGCTGCGCGCTGATGAGTACGTGAACGTGACGTGGACCGT
>JAIOAS010000343.1 GCA_019873725.1 Chloroflexota bacterium
GTGATAACGGAAAGGATGCGCCAGGGCAATCCAGCCCCCTCGTTCGCGCACAAAAGCGTGCAGCGCCGGATAAGTCCAGCGCAAAGACTCCAACGCCGGATCGTGAACACCGAACACCAGCAAATCCTCTCGCTCTTCGACGGTGATCTCTATCCCGCCGAAGATACGAAACGGTGCGTATTCCTGATTCAAAGCGTTCAGATGCATCTGTGGCACGAGCCGCCCATGATCGGTAAACACCATCGCATCCAGGCCACACGCGATGGCAGCCTGAATCTGTTCCTCCTCCCGCGACCTGGCGCAGGTCGAGCGTTCTGAACTGTGAACGTGTAAGTCAATCTTCATTTATCACCTCGAATCGTCATAAGGGCTTTATCATTCTTGTCACGGTTCTCTTATTCTGCTTCAAGCGGATCGTCAGATCCGCGTTGTGTGACCCATTTCAGCTGAAAACGGGGAACTGGCGTTCCCCTCGGAGCAAGAATGATAAGACCGAATCGCCATTTTACCACTTGACAGGATATGTCAAATAATTTATAATATAATTATATTCTAAATATATCTTTTATCTGCGCATAAGTCTGGGAAATGACAGGGAGGACACAATGATTACACGCACAGCATCCGCCGTTTGGGAAGGCAATCTGGTCAAAGGCAAAGGGGAGTTGAGATTGGGCAGTGGGGCATTGGAGGGCGCTTACTCATTCGCGTCGCGCTTTGAAAATGGTATGGGCACGAATCCCGAAGAACTCATCGGGGCAGCCCACGCAGCATGTTTCTCGATGGCCCTCAGTCACATGTTGGCAGAAGCCGGCTTCACCCCCACCCGCGTAGCGACCAGGGCCGCCGTCAGAATGGACAAGGTCGAAAGCGGTTTCAAAATCGTGCGCGTCGATCTCAGCACCGAAGCCGAGGTGCCGGGCATCGACGAAGCCACGTTCCTGGAACACGCCCATGCCGCAAAGACCGGCTGTCCCATCTCGCAGGCGCTCGCCGGTGTTGAAATCACGCTCACAGCACAGCTCGTTAAGTAAAGCGATCCACCACGCGGCCCGCACTTGTGCAGTGCGGGCCGCGTGATTGCCCAGTAGCCCATCAATACGAATACCGCCCAATCTCCCGGAATGTGCGCCTCTCGGCGCTATATGGCTCCAAAGAGCCGGGGCGTAAAACCTGCACGTTTCCCCAGCGGTCGGCCTGCACCCGCCACAACATTTCCATAGGTTTACTTTGCAACTTCCCATCCGCGTCAGGGTACTGGACGCGCTTGCACTCACGGAGCAGCACATGGATGCCGCCGTTTTCGGGAATGCGCAGTGTTTGTAAAACCTCGTAAACCGGATCGAGGGCAGATGATCCGGCCGCGCTGCGCCTGTTCAACCCAGGCAAGTTGATGTCGTGGATTGCCGCATCCACCACCACCCGCAACAACTTTTCGGTACTCGTAAAAATGGGCGGCGGCGCGCATTTCTCCAGCCGAAGGATGTACTGATGCAGGATCGCCAACGTTATCGCCAACGTCAGGCAAACATACGACAATACATAAATGAACGCAAAGAGGACCTTGCCCAACCAATCATCTGGCTTGCCGTATGTGGCGTAAAAAAGAACCCAGAGCGCGGAGAGGAAAATCCCGGCCAATGCGGTAAACGTCACCAACAGGACAATGGGCACACGGCGCACCTGATACACCTGTGAGGCCCACCAGCGTTCCCACCAGGAGAGCGGGTCATCATAGATAACAAAAGCCAGAAGAACACAAACGCCAAAACTGGCAAAAGTCAGGATTGGATAGTAATACAGCGATGCTTCGCGGGGGAGCCAAAAAAAGAGCCATGCCGCCAGAGCCAGCGCCGCGGGCATTAACCCTAAAATACCGCCCTCCCATAAAATGAAATCGGGCAGGGTAATCTCCAGCCGATCCCAGGCATGTAGATCGCTTCCGCAACGCGGGCACACCGCTGGCTGCGTTGCCGGCGCAGTAGCACCGGCAGACGGACCGGAAGAAGGACGCGATGGCGAGACAGCGCTGTATTCCCCTCTACATGTTCGGCATATCGGCATGGATGATCCTCCGGGTGAGCGTGGCTGGCGTTACACACTTGACGCGGCGCGAATCCTCGCGGCGCGAACCTTCGCGGCGCGAACCTTCGCGGCGCGAGAACCTTCGCGCGTTATCCCAATGCCTTGATCCGCGCCGCGATCTCGTCCTCCACCTGCTTGATCGCTGCCTTCAATTCCGTCTCACGTTTTTCTAGCTCGCGCAACTGGGCCTCGGTGGACTCCAGTTGCTCGACATACTTCGCCCGCAATGCCCCTTCCTTGCCTACTTGCGACAGCGCCTGCATATTCCCTTGCACTTGCTGCTGGGCTTTGTATATTTTTTCTCGCTCAACATCGAGTTGCTTCAACTGTTTCTCGTAGTCGGCGATGGTGTCGAAGAGCATCAGCAGTTTGACGACCTGATCATAAACCGCGCGGTCCATCAGCCCTTGCTTGAAGTAGCGCTGCAACCCCTGATGCGTCTGCTTCTGTATTTCCTCATAGCGAGTCAACAGACGGCGTTCCTGTACTTTGAACAGCCTCTCACCACGGGACGGCGCCTGGACTTCAAAACGCCAATACTCATCGGTGTGTTCTTTAGGCGCTGCGGTGTCGAAGAGTTCATACTGCGGTGTACGCGGATGTTCCACCAGCACGGTGACCGGCTCCGCCGTTTGATTCGAGAGGCGGTACTCCTGCCAGCGCACGTCCCATTCTTCGAAATGCAGGTAGCCGCCCTTGATGAACAAGCGATAAATCTCCCGGCTCGAACCGCTGGATTCACGCACTTTGACGCCCAATTCCACCGCATAAGGAACCACGACCTCACCACCGACCGCCGTAAACGGCAACACAGCTTCGCCTACGTAGTCCCCATCGTCGAGTACCGTCACCGGGCCACGTTCGAGGGTCAGGCCACTTGTATTCTTCATCCGCAACGTAGCGACCGGGTGCGTCGCCATCTTGCGCCCGTTGTAGAGCAAGTCCTTCTGGTACGCCAAATTCGCCGAGACCACCGGCACCATCGCCGATTGCCCGCGCCCCACGGTCACCGGTGTCTGGATGACGTACTGGAACAGCTCACCCAGCGCCTCGCCTTTTGTGGTGACGGTCTGGGCTGCAGCAAACGCCTCGCGGGCTGCCCCCTTCGGCATTGACTGGGGAACAGGGGCAGCCATGGCCGCACGCATCATCATCGGCGCGGCCATCTCCGCGACGCCCAAACCTAAAGTGGCGCCCTCAAATTCCACCGGCGCGGCTGCCACGCGCGCTTCTTCTTTCACTTCCGGGCGCTCCGGCATAAACGGTGTGTACAGATCGTAGACAAATGAAATCGGCATCCCCGCCACTAACGAGAGAGAAATCCCCTGCAAGTCCTCTTCCAGCCGGTTGTCGAAGATGCCCCACCCCAAGAGCAATGCCTGCGGGCCGTCCTGCGCCTTTGGATCGAGCACCAGGCGGTAGCTCACCCGCCACGTCGGCGCAGGCGCGATGTAGCTGACCGAGAGATCGTGCTCGCCCGGCGTCATACGGACCGTCACGCTGCGGTATTCGTCCTGCGTGAGTGACGTTTGCAAGAAGAAGCGCAAATCCGCCGCCCCGCGCTCATCCAGGATGTCCACGCCCTGCACGCGCTCCAACGCTACCGCCCGCACTGTGGCCGATTCATCGAGCAGCAGTGAGACCATCGCCGAGGCCAACGGCTGGCGCTCCGATGGTTCATCCAGGCCCAGCAGCTTGCCCGTCACCGTTTCACCCTGATCCAGCAAGAGTACGACACCCCGTCCCCGCAAACAGGCCAGCAAATCCCGCAGGCTGCGGTCGTCGTCCAGGCGGATGGAACACCCGGCCAGGCGCTCCTCGCGGCTCTGCGGTGTGGCATAATCGACGCCGAGCACCTGTCCCCCGCCCCAATCGATGGCGGTGAGGCTCTTCAAGATGTCGTTCATCTCCGTCACCCGGAAGGAAAGTTCCACTTCTTCACCGCTCAACGTGGCCCGGCGCTCAAAAAAGCCCACGCCGTGCTTATACAAGGTCATTCGGGTGATCGGTAACTGTGCCATGGTTGCCTCCTGAAAGTCGAATGGTCATTAGTCGCGCAGTCAAGTAGTCTTCACTGTGACCGATCTTCAACCGCGCCGCTACAAGCATCAACGGATCAACCCATTGTAATACACGATATTGTCACGTTCCTGGAAATTGTAATTGATGATGCGCTCTGTATTTGTAAAAACACACATCGTCGTTTCAGATACTGTGCGCCGTAGCCATTC
>JAIOAS010000344.1 GCA_019873725.1 Chloroflexota bacterium
CCGCTGACCGGCTCCGTCGTCAGCCACGCAATCTCTTCCCACGCGCAAACGCCCGTCTCGCCCGAAACGGCTTGAATCACCTGCCCGGTCGCCTGATTGACCGTCCACAGGTTGCCGTCGCAATCCAACGCCAGGCCGGCCTGCTCCAGGCTGCCGAGGCCCGCAATGTCGAAACCGCCGACGACGGCATACCCCGCCGCCACATCGAGCACGTAGACATCGCGCCCGGTCGCGGCGTTGGACATAACGAACAGATGGCGCGTCGCCGGATTGTAGGCCAGACCGGCGATATTCAGTTTGAGGTCATAGGAATCCAGCAATCGCCCGGTGGCGTCGAAGTGGTAGAGAATCTGGTCGCTCCACGAACCGCTGTAGAACGTATCGGTCGTGGGGTCGTAAGCCAGGCCGCGTTGGGAGACGCCAACGGGCGGACAGAGGGCGCGCCCGGTGGCCGTCTGTGTGGCGGCATCGAGTTCGTAGATGCAGTTGTCGTCACCGACGTTGACCTGCCAGAAGGTGCCCGCCAGGGGGTTGTAGGCGAGATCGGCAGCAAAAAGCCCGATCCACGGCGCGGTCGGCATAGAGGCGCCCGTCGGCGTCCCGTCGGGCCGGAAAGCGACGTTGCGGTCCTCACCGCCGCCGAAGCGGGTATCGCCGACCCACAGGAGGCCGGTCAGACGGTCATAGCCGATACCCCACGGCGCAGCCAAACCGCTATCCCACGTCTGGATGACGGCACCGGCATCCAACAGCGGGGCATCGGGCGGCGTATATTCGCGCACATTGACGGCGGTAAGGGCATGGATATATTTCGGGGCAACGCGGCGCACCATCCCGGCAAACGGCCCGGTGACGGTGATGGGGGTATACGGCGCGTTGACTTCTTGCACGGTAAAGTCGGCGCTGTAGCCGCCGCTGTTGCTGAGGGTAAGGGCGCGCGTAGCCGTCATATCGCCGGTCAACGTGAGCGCCAGTTGCTGCGGCGTCACGGCAAGCACTCCCGCAGCGAGGGCCATGTCGTGCGCCGTCACCGCGCTGCTCAACACCGTCGCCGTGACCACAGCCGGGCCGTAGCCGGTCGCCGTGGCCGTCAAAACGCGCGTTCCGGCAGGGGCAAACAGCGTGTAGAACGCGCCTGCGCCGGGAGAAGAGGTCGTGCTGGCCGTCGTTGCGTAACCCGCGTCGTTCGTCACCGCCGCAGCTACAGCCGCACCGGTGTTGGCATCCGTGATTTCGCCCACCACCAAACCGCCGCTCATGGGCACACACGCGATCGTGCCGACGAACACATCATCAACCTGCCACCACCACTCGTAGTTGGCCGTGTAGTAATGGAAACGCACCTGCACGTCGGGACGGCCTGCCGCCAATGCCGAAATGTTGACGCGCGCGGTTTTGGGGCCGCGGTCGTTTGCGCCGCTGCGTCGCCAGACGTTGGTCCAGGTTGCCCCGCCGTTGTTGCTCACGTCCACATCGGCGACTTCGTTCAGTCCATAGGAATACCAGCGGAAGTCGTACTTAAATTCCAGCATCACCGTCGTCAGGGCAGAAAGGTCCAGCGCCGGCGAGCGCAAAACGGTATCGACATTTTTCGCGCCGGCATAGTCGCTGTCAATGATGGCGAAGGGGCCTGTGCCGCCGGTCAGGTTGCCGCGCGGTTTGGGATCGTCGAAGCGCCATACCACGCCGGTACCGGCGTTATCCACCAGCGACCAACCAGATGGCAAAACAGTGGCGTTGAAAGACTCCGTCGTTCCATTGCGGGTAGCGACATAGCCCGGCGCCGTACATGCCACCGTGTCCGCAGACAGCGGCACGTCGCGCGTTACAGCAGCGTTCAACGGGCCAACCGTTATTTTAGCGGGGATATAGCCGGAAACCCACGCCTGTACCTCGAAAGTGTAGGTGATCCCCGCCGCCAATGTGAGCGTGTAGCGCCCACTGACCGGGTCAGTCCACACCTCATCGTTGGGCGCAGGCGGGTTGAAGGGCGTGCCGCTCACCTTGACGCGCGCATAGAGCGGCCAACCGGTCTGCGCATCGGTGACGGTCCCGGACACAACGTAAGTGGGCGCGGGCGACAAGGACAGGTTGAGGGTGGTGGTCACACCGCTGCTGACCTCAACATTGGTCTCGGTGTAGGGGAAATAACCGTAGGCGCGGGCCGTCACCGTATACATGCCGGCATCGAGGAGCAACGCATAGCTGCCGTCCGTGCCGCTCGTGGTTGCCTCCACATCGCCCGCCGAAGAGACGGATTCCACCGCCGCGCCGCCGATCGGCGCCAGGGTCGTGGCATTGCGCACGAGGCCGCGCAGCGTGCCCGGCGCAGTTCCCAGGCAGTTAGGGAAGCGGAAAGAGCCAATACGGGTCGACCACGTCGCGTAGCCGGAAGTCGCCATATATTCCTGCGTGTACCAGAAGGTGCAGTCGTCCACCGGGTCAATGCCCAACATACTGTAATCGCCCCAGCGGTTGTAGGGGCTGGTCTGGTACCCGCTGCCGACGACCAACGAGGCTTCCCCCTGCGGCATTGTGCCCAGTGGATCGCTCGCCAGCCGCCCGGTGTAGCGTACGGAGGGGTAGACGCTGCTGCTGGAGACGCTATAGCCAAGCGCCATGTTGCCCTGGCCGTCCATCGCCACACTGCCCATCCAGCGGTGGGTGGAATCCGGGGCATACGTCCCCTGCTGATAAATCACGGGCGTCCCGCCGGGGTCGCGGACCTCGTACCAGCGCACCCCGGCCAGGTTGCCCCCCGCATTGACGGTGTGGTTGACCACCAGCGCCTCGTGGTCGCCGAAGTTGCGATAGGCCAGCCGGTACATCAGCCGGTCGCCGATGGCATCCAGTTTCACCGTGGTGCCCGGCTGCGGGATGCAGGCGCGCGTGCTGATGCACAGCGGCGTCCACTCCGCCACCGGCAAGACGGCGTTAGGTTGTCCGTTCACGCCAAACGTCGTATTGTTGGGATTGGCCCAGTCCACGTGAAACTCCCAGATGCGCATCGCGTCGTTCGGCCCAATCCACGTGCTGTCGTCCACTTCCGCAAAGTAGTTGGGCGCACCGGCGGGTGGCAACGTGCTGCCGTCCAGGTCAGAGGGCAGCATCCCGCCGAAATTCGAGTTCACGTTATAGAGATCGAAGAACTGAAACGAAGCGGTGGGATCGCCGACGAGCATTTTGCTGCGCTCGAAGACAAACACCCCCGCCCCGCCCCACGAACTGCCGCCGGTAAACTGGTTCACCGTCATGTAATAGCCGTCGGGCCAGACGCCAAAGTGAGGATAGTCGTTCATCTTGGTCGCACTCACCTGGAAAGCGTAGCGATACCAGGCCCCGGTCGGGTTGGCCGTCTGAGAAATGGCAATACACTGGTAATATGGCCCATTGACGGAAAACTGGCTCATCAGCCAACGATTGGCGATGGGATCGAAGAGCGTGATGGGGTCGCCGTGATTGGTGGTCTCACACGGACCGCCGAAACCCTGCCAGAGCGTGTTGCCGTTGACGGGGCCATAGACTTGCGTGGGCGTGCCGGTCACATCCCAGATGGCGAAAGAGAGGTTCACCCACTGCACGTAGTACTTCTTGCCGGTTGCCGGATCGTAACCGATGTCGCCCTGCGTATCGGGCGGATGGACGCTGTTGAGGTTGCCCAGGCCGTCGAAGCTGGTGAGCGGCGCGGGCATAGCGGCGGGGCCGGTCACGCTTTGCCGGATAGGGTCTGGTGCTTGCACGCTGCTCGATTGGAGAATTTTTGGCAGGCGCAACCCCCAATCGACCGGCTGCTGGCTACCATCTATGGCCAGAGCCGGCATATCCCGCAGCGCCGGTGAGACGTCCATGCGCTCGGCGTAGCCCACCGTGGGCGTCATAGGCGAAGGAGGAACAGCCACATCCGCCGCACGCGCTGCACCCAGCGGCAAAGCTGCCCCCACGAGCAACGCGACCAACAAAAACCACAGATTTCTCTTTGTGAACATTATGCTTCCTTTCTACGACTTTGGAAATGTGAATCAGCGTACTATACCATTGAGCAGTGTGAAGTCCAATGTCGCACCGACGCAGGGTATAGGACACTGCTCGAGAATCGCTCGGGCCGGTCTCCGACCGCGCCCGCTCAAGCGCGCTTTTCGCCAAATGCGACAGTCCTAAGCGCGGACGTTCCACACACGAACGGGCCTCCAGCCCATTTATACTAACCGCACACTAAAATTGCCATTTTCATCAGCAGATTTAGCCGATTAAGCAGATTTTTGACCGATTTACAGCGCATAATCTGCTAAATCTGTAGTGGTCAAAGAC
>JAIOAS010000345.1 GCA_019873725.1 Chloroflexota bacterium
CCGTACCAATCATGCCACAATTTTGAGGAGGTTAGTCCGATGAGCGATGTATTTGATCGTGTGAAAAACATTATCGTTGAGATTCTGGCAACTGAGCCGGACAAAGTGGTACCAGAAGCAAGCTTCCGGGACGATCTCAAAGCAGATTCTTTGGATCTGGTTGAACTGATCATGGCATTCGAAGATGAGTTCGGTGGGCGCATTTCTGATGATGATGCGCGCAGCATCACCACCGTGCAAGCGGCGGTCGACTACGTTGAAAAGCGCATGGCTGCCGGGCAATAATTTTCCCTTGGCGTTTTCATAAAGGCCACCGTCTTCCGGTGGCCTTTTGATATGCGTATCGGTTTACTTGCGGACACGCACGTCCCCTATCGGGCAGGCGGTATTCCTGCGTCTGTGGTAGATGCGCTGCGGGGCGTTGATCTGATCCTGCACGCGGGTGACGTCGATGAACCCTGGGCGTTGGATGTGCTGCGCGACCTCGCGCCGGTGCATGCGGTACGCGGCAATTATCACCTCTTTGACGCTTCTTCCGGTGGGGCGTCGCTGCCGGAAACAGTCGAACTCGAAGTCGCCGGTTTCCATATCGGTGTGATCCATGGGCATCGCATGGGGCCGGCGACCTGGTTTTGGAAATTTTACCTGCTGCTGGAAAACATGCGCGGGCGTTGGTCGGTGCCGGCGTATGACCGTGCGATGGTGCGCGCGCTGTTGCGCCGTTTCCCGCAGGCCGATATCATTGTTTTTGGGCATACGCATCGCTTCTACCAAGCGTATTGGGGCCACACCTTGCTCATCAACCCCGGAGCAGCACTGCGCACGGCGTACTTCGATGCTCCTCACATTCCTTCGCTGGCGCACCTGATCCTCGAACCGGGCCGCCCCCCAGAAGTCCACAAAATCCAACTATGACCAGACCTGACAGGTTTTCCGAAACCTGTCAGGTCTGAATTTCGTTAGTACACGGTTAAAAAAGAGAGAAATTTATACAAAATCCTTGACGTGAAGGGTGAGCTGTGATATAATGTCACTATTGACGGGATAACGGAGGAACCCGTGCGATGATAAAGGTCAATCTTATTGCACTCATCCATGCCAAACCCGGCGCTCGCGAAACAGTCGTACTAGACACAAGCAGTATTATCGTCGATGATCTGGATCTAGGCTATCTCAAAGGTACACTTCACTTCACACGTGTTGCTTATGGCATTTTGGTTGAAGGAACACTCGATGCCCAGGTCAAAACTGAGTGTACCCGCTGTTTGACACCTTTCTACCAACCTGTCGTTATCGAGTTAGAAGATACCATCAGTCTCCCTGGAGCAGATCTAACCCCGGAACGCCCTGTGCGTATCGCCGAAGATGGCTGGATCGATTTGTCTCCGTTGATCCGCGAAAATGCCTGGGTTGCCGTACCCGTCAAGCCGATTTGCTCGCCAGATTGTCAGGGAATTTGTCCGGACTGTGGCGGAAACATCAACCTGGGTGAGTGCACGTGTGACAAAACCACCGCCATCGACCCGCGTTGGAGTGCATTACAAGCTTTGTTAGAAACACCCGGATGAATTTTTACTGATCCGGAAAAACGGACGTCTGTTTAGGATGGGTCCGTTAACGACAACTTGGGTTACACATTTTACAGAACTCAAGGAGGCCTATGGACATTGTCAATGAATTATTGGAAAAGGCAGAATCTCAGGGATATTTAGCCATAGAGGATGTTTTGGATTCTCTGGGCGCGGTAGAGGAAGATGGGCCGCTGGATACCGTCTTAGGGGAATTGCGGCAGGCGGGTGTTGAGGTTGAGACGGCTGACGATGAGGAAGAAGAGGAGGAGGTCGACGACCTGGAACCTTCACTGGATGACATCGTCAACGAGGAAGTCGAGGTTTGGGATGAAGACATGTACGACCTCGATGGGATTGGGGTCGATGACACGGTAGCACTCTATTTGCGGGAGATGGCCCGCGTCCCCCTGCTCTCTAACGACGAAGAAGTCACCATAGCGAAGAAGATCGAACATGGCCGCGAGGCCAAGCGTTTGCTGCAAAATAACGGCCATCACACAACGGACGAGCGGGCATGCCTGGAGGCTGTGCTGCACGAGGGCGTCGAAGCGCGCGACCACCTGATCCGCGCCAACACTCGCCTTGTGGTGAGCATTGCCAAAAAGTACATCGGGCGCGGCGTTCCGTTCCTGGACTTGATCCAGGAGGGCAACCTGGGGCTGATGAAGGCCGTCGAAAAGTTCGAGTACCAGCGCGGTTATCGCTTCAGCACCTACGCGACGTGGTGGATTCGTCAGACCATCACCCGCGCGATTGCCGACCAGGGGCGTACCATCCGCGTGCCGGTTCATATGAGCGACCGCATTCGCCGTCTGTATCGCCGGGCGCAGGAGATCGAGCAAGAGCGCGGCACCCGTCCCACGCCGGAGGAACTGGCGGAGGAAATGGGCCTGGAACCACGCAAGGTGCAGTGGATGATGCGTGTTTCCTGGCAGCCGTTGAGCCTGGAGCGTCCCGTCGGTGAGGACGACGACAGCGAGTTGAGTAACTTCATCGAGGACGATCGCACCCTCACCCCGCCCGATACGACCTATCAGGGCATGCTGCGCGACCGCATCGAGGAAGTCCTGACCACGCTCAGCCCGCGCGAGGTGCGCATCTTGCGGATGCGCTTTGGGCTGTACAATGGTCGTAGTTACACCCTGGAAGAAGTCGGCCAGAAGTTTGGCCTCACCCGCGAGCGCATTCGCCAGATTGAAGGCCAGGCGTTGCGCCGGCTGCGCCATCCGAGCCGTAGCCGCGATTTGAAGGATTATTTGCGATGAGCGTTGCTGTTAGCATGATGATGCGTTGCGCGCCGTGGCGCTGGGGAAGCGAGGTCCCGTAAGCGCCAGGGTCCGTGATGCACGGAACACGGCAGAAACCCGCCAGCCTCGCTGGCGGGTTTTGTTATTCCCATATTCCTGTTTTCGGTTATACTTGCGGCATTGTTATTGGAGTCTATATATGGAATTCTGTCCCGGCGAGGATGAAAATATAACCGCGGATCACGCGAATTTTCGCTAATTTACAAGAAAAATTCGCGTAGATTTGCGAGATTAGCGGTTTTTTTGAAGGAGGAGAGCAATGAGTGATAAAAAGAAAGTCCTTGTTTCCATAGCCTGGCCTTATGCCAACGGCGATATGCACATCGGCCACCTGGCCGGCGCGTATCTGCCCGCCGATATTTTCGCCCGTTATCACCGTTTGGTTGGCAATGATGTGCTGGTCGTCTCCGGCTCGGATTCGCATGGCACCCCGATCACCGTGCGCGCCGACCAGGAGGGCGTCAGCCCGCGCGAGATTTTTGAGCGCTATCACCAACGGTTCCTCGTGACGCAACGCGACATCGGCATCTCTTACAACCTGTTCACCCACACCGACACACCCAATCATCACCGCGTTTCGCAGGATATGTTCCTGGGACTGTTGCGCAACGGTTACCTGTATAAAGAGAAACAGCAACAGTACTACTCAGAAGTGTCGCAGCAATTCCTGCCGGATCGCTACGTCGAGGGGACGTGCCCGCACTGCGGTTATCCCGAGGCGCGGGGCGATCAGTGTGACAACTGCGGGCGGCTGCTGGACGCATTGGAGCTGAAAGACCCACGCAGCAAAATCGACGGCACGACGCCTGTCATCCGCGAGACGGAGCACTTCTTCATCGATCTGGAAAAGTTGGAGCCGTATGTGCTCGAATACCTGCAAACCGGCAAGGAAGACTGGCGGCCTAACGTGCTCAAGTTCTCGCTCAATTACGTCAAGGGTGGGCTGAAAGGTCGGCCCATTACCCGCGACATCGAGTGGGGCATCCCCGTGCCGCTGGAAGGTTATGCCGGGAAACGCCTGTACGTCTGGTTCGAGGCGGTGATCGGCTACCTTTCTGCCAGCATCGAGTGGGCTAAACTGACCGGTGATCCTGAGGCCTGGAAAGCCTGGTGGTACAACCCGGAGGCGCTGCCGGTGTACTTCATCGGCAAGGACAACATCCCCTTCCACACCATCATCTGGCCTGCCGAACTGATCGGCGTGGGACGGTTGTACGAGGATGATCCGGCGAAACGCTTCAACCTGCCCTACGATGTGCCCGCCAACGAGTTTATGAACCTCTCCGGTGCGCAATTCTCCAAGAGCCGGGGGCGGATGATCGCCATCCTTGACCTGTTGGAGCGTTACGATGC
>JAIOAS010000346.1 GCA_019873725.1 Chloroflexota bacterium
TGTTCGGGATCTTGCCCTTCGGCGCGGAGAACATCGGCGTAGGCGCGGATGTAAGTCCGCACAATATCGGCGTCGAATTCGGGGTGGAACTGTACGCCCCACACCTGCGGCGCAAAGGCGATGGCGGCATGCGGCTCCATCGCGCTGGAGGCAAGCACGTGCGCGCCTTCCGGCAACCTCAGCACCGATTGCGTGTGGCTGACGTGCGCCTGGATGGGCGAGTTGAACCCGGCAAAGAGCAGGTCGCCGTTGGCGGTGTCGCCGTTGGCGGTGTCGCCGTTGGTGTGCAGGTGGATGTCCACCGTGCCGAATTCACGCCCGTTGGGATTGTCGCCGACCTCGCCGCCAAGCGCATAGGCCAGCAATTGATGTCCATAGCATATTCCCAGGGTCGGCACACCTGTTTGAACTGCGTCACTCAACCATTGGGCGGTGCGCTCGCTCCACGGCTGGTGTTCTGTCACCATCGCATGCGATCCGCTGATGACGATACCGCTTGCTTCTGAGGGCGGCGGCAGCTCCTCGCCGTTCGTTACATTCACAATGCGAACCATTGTTTTGGGGAGGCCCAGTCCCTGCACGATCCAATCCTCAAAATCACCTCGACGGGCGACAAGATCGGGCATAGTGCTGCCGGTTTTGATAATGAGAAATGTGCGATCCATGCCCACCTCTATGCAACGACCACCGCTACTGTCTCGTCCCCGCGCAGCGCCATACAGTTGACGCCCTGCACAACGCCCTCTTTCGGCGGTACTTCGGCGGCCTGGAAGCGGATGATTTTGCTGTTGCGCGAGATGATGAAGATATCGCTCTCTGCGCCTACCGGTGCGGCTGCCACCAGCTTGTCGGTCTTGAGCGCGACCTTGCCCCCGCCACCCGGACTCTTGTTCGCGGCAAAGCCCGCCATTAACCGAATCGTCCCCTTGCCGTCCGCGCCGAGCAGGAAGACGCTGCTCTCGTCATTCGCGGATGTGGCTGCCACCACTGTATCGTTCTTTTCCAGGCGAATGCCCAAACAGCCGGTTTTCGGCACGCGCTGCGCCGGGAAGCGGATGGCGAAGCCTTGCTGTGTGGCGATGAAGACGTCGTCCGCGCCGCCGGGTAGCCAGCACGCCGCCGCCAGCGGACCGTATTTCGCCGCGTCGTAGTAGACCACGCCGGCAATCATGCTCTTGCCCACAAAGGCGCTGCGCACCGTCATCACCCACCCGCGCTGCCCCACCAAAGCGAGCATCTCGCCGCCATCTTCGGGGAGCGCCGCCGCGAGTCGTTCGCCGGGCCGCAAGGGAATCAGTCCGGCCACCGCCGCCCCTCTGGCGCGAATCGGCATTTCGGCCAGGCGATTTACCGGCAGGCGGTACGTCCGGCCTTGATCGGTAAACAGAATCAGGCTGGCACTTTCATCCGCCAACGCGAGCAACGCGGGCGGATCGTCGTTCGGCGCGTCGAGGTCGAAAATGCCCATTCCGCCGCGTCGCTGCCGACCGTAGAGGTGGCGCGGTGTGCGCTTGAGCAGCCCGCCCGCCGTCAGCGTGATCAGGTTGATCGTGGTCGGCGGTTCGCACAGTTCGGGTTCCGCATCCGGCTCCGGCTCGGTAATAACTTGTGGGCGCGCGCGCCGGCCCGGTTGCGCTGCCAGTGCCGCTTCCAGGCTCTCGATGTAGGCCAACACGTCAGGTGCAACATCGCTCAAATCCGGTCGTTCGATAGACATTCTTTCCCTCCAAAGCTAAACCACGAATCTGCACAAATCCTCACGAATAGAAAGAAAATTAGTGTCGATTCGTGAAGATTAGTGGTAAGAATCTCGGCGTCTTACGCAGGTCCTACCAAATCATCGAATGAACATCCGTGAATCACGCGCGAGTGGATAGTGCGCAGCAGCGGCTCCTGTTGCAACACGAAGTAGGCGTCGATGGCGCTGGTATGCTCGCCAGTGCGCAGCAGGTCCAGCGCCTCCGGGATCGGGGTGGGGTGGATTTCGATGAATTCGGTGTTTTCGGGATGGTTCGTTCCTACCAGGGTCACGCCGAGCGCCAGGTAGCCGTACACCTGAATCGTGGTGAAGCCCGGCGCGGCGAACGTGCGCCCTAGCGGGTGGATCGCGTCCGCTTGCCCGCCGATCTCCTCCCATAGCTCGCGGCGCACCAGGTCGCGGTAATCGCCTCCGTTGAAATCATGTGTGCTTCCGGCGGGGATTTCCCACAGCCAGGCGTCCACAATGTAGCGGTACTGGCGGATCAGCACCAGCTCGCCGGTGGGCGTGACCGGCAGGATGAAGACCGCGCCGTGCTTGACGGGATAGGTGTAGACGCCCTCGTTCCCGTCCGGTAGCTGAAGCCGGTCGCGGCGCACAGAGAAACGGTTGTCGCTGTACAGCGTGGTAGATTCGAGTACCGTCCAGCCCAGACGCGCGCCATTCGGTTTGTCATTCACAGGATGATCTCCATGGTCTCGAAGGGTGGGATGCCAAGCACGACGCTGTGGCGGATCGGGTCGCTCATGGCGATACCAAAAGATGCGCCATCGGCGAGTACACTGCGCGGGGCGCGTTTGAGGCCGTTGAGCGTCAGTTCGATGTGCTCGTAGGGCGGTGTGTAGTTGCCCTCGCGCGTCCACGTTATGGTCAGGCGGTCGTCTGTCTGCCGCAGCACAAACCGGTTCAGGCGATAGTCGCCTTGCCGGTAGCCGAAGCCCTCACCCGCGTCCTCGTACAGCTCGCTGACCGCCTCGCCCGGCCCGGCGAGCGGGTAAACGTTCAGGCGGAGGAACTTCTGCACGCGCTGTTCGACGCTAGGACCGAATTCGCCCATCGGCAACACCGTTCCGGCGCGGACGAAGAGCGGGAGGGTTTCCAGGGAGGCGAAGGCGTCAACGGATTGAACGGATGAAACGGAGTGCAGCTTGTTGGTCCAGAAGTCGTACCAGGCGCCGGCGGGAAGGGAGACGGGGCGTGAGGTTGCGCCGGGTTCACCGACGGGCGCGACAAGGAGCGCGTCGCCGCACAGGAAGGCGTCGTCAATATCGAAGAGTGCAGCGTCCGCAGCGTCCCACCACAGTGGCCGGACAACGGGCCAGCCGCGCGTCGTCATCTGCCAGACGGCGGTGTAGAGGTAGGGCAGCAATTCGTAGCGCAGTTGGATGAAGCGCCGCACGATGCTCAGGTACGGTTCGCCGTAGGACCACGGTTCCTGATCGGGTGTGCCCGCGATGGTGTGGGCACGGAAGAAGGGCAGGAAAGCCGCCATCTGAATCCAGCGGGTGAACAGTTCGCCATTCGCCGCCCCATTGAACCCGCCGACATCCGGCCCCGTAAAGCCCAACCCTGAAAGACCCAGGCCCATCACCATCGGCGTGGTGAGCTTGAGCGAGGCCCACGTGCTCTCATTGTCACCCGTCCACGAGGTGGCGTAGCGTTGCACACCGGCCCAACCTGCGCGGGTGATGATCACCGGGCGTGTCTCCGGTCGCTCGCGCAGCAGCCCATCGCGGCTCGCGCGCACCATAAGCATCCCGTAAACGTTGTGCGCTTCGCGGTGATCGCCGCCGCGCCCTTCGAGGCTGTGGCGGATGGGCGCGGGCAGGGTCGAGTCGCCGCCGTTGGTGAAGACGGCGGGTTCGTTCATATCGTTCCAGAAGCCCGCGATGCCCGCTTCCAGCAAAGGCTTGTACTGCGCACTCCACCATTGTCGCGTCTGCGGAGCGGTGAAATCGGGGAAGGCGCTCAGCCCGGGCCAGACCGGCGCGTGGTAGACCTTACCGTCGGGTGTGGTGCAGAAGTGCTGGCCGGCCAGCCCGCTCCGGTAGATGGGGTAGGCAGGGTCCTTCTTGATGCCGGGATCGATGATGGTGATCAGCTTGATGCCCTGCGCGCGCAGGTCGGCGGCGAGTTGCGCCAGATGTGGAAAGCGTTTCTTGTCCCACGTGAAGCAGCGGTAGCCGTCCATGTAGTGGATGTCCAGGTGAATGGCGTCGCAGGGGACGTTGTGGTCGGCGAAATCCTGCGCCAGCTTGCGCACGCGCGCTTCGGGATAGTACGACCAGCGCGATTGCTGGTAGCCGAGCATCCACAGCGGCGGCAGATCGTGCCGTCCGGTCAGCTCGGTGTAGCGTTCGAGCAGGGTCGGCGGCGTCCCGGCGATGACGTAATAGCGCAGTTCCCCGCCCGCAAAGCGATGTTCCGCCACATCCGGCGTGCTGTCGCCCAGGTCAAACTCCGC
>JAIOAS010000347.1 GCA_019873725.1 Chloroflexota bacterium
AGGTTCATCACGCATCACGTTTTACGTTTTTCGAGCTACCTTGCAGTCAGACTTCCCGCCACCGTTGCTGCCAACGCATTATCAACTGCCGGGACGTTGCCGCCCAAGCCGTAGATGACAATCTGGCTGCCTTCCTCGCGGCCAATGCGCTCCAGAACGCTGAGCCGGTAGATTTCCATGGCCCGATCCGACATCAACGCCGCCGCCTCGTTAAATTTTTGGGCAATTTCTTTCTCGGCGTCGGCCTCGGCGATCTTGGCCTGCGCCGACCGGCGTGATTGCGCCAGCACGCTCAATTCCTGAATCAGATCGGCGGGCACGCGCACGTCGGTGATCTCCACCGAGGTCACATCCACCCCGAACGAAGCCGCCGCGCTGTCAATAATTTCCTTGAGCCGGCTCGAAACCTTATCGCGCGCGCCTAACAATTCGGACAGTTCCAGCATACCGATAGTATCCTTAAGCGCGCTGTTGGCGGCCTGAAAGACGGCTTCCTGGTAATTTGCCACACTCAACGCCGCCTTTTGCGGGTCTTCAACACGCCAGAAGATCACGGCCTCGCAGCCCACCGGGACATTGTCATCGGTGAGCGTCTCCGCTGCCGTGATGACGCGGGTCTGGATGCGCAAGTCAATCTGCGCCGTCACCGATTCGTTGAACGGCGGATACGGAATCACCCAGAAGCGCCCCGGCCCCCGGACACCCATAAACTTGCCCAGCTTGAGCACGATCACCCGCTCGTATTCTGAGACGATGTAAAGGCTGCTGCTGAACATCCCCGGCACGATCAGCGCGAGCAAACCGCCGACGACGAAGATGATCCCGCCCACCACCGTCCCGATATCGGGCAACAGGAATCCTGCGGCAAGGGCCAGGATCACGGTGATGATTCCAATCAAAAAGAAGATGCCGAACCAGACCAACGCGCGCTGCACACGTTGGACGTTGTTGAGGTTGCGGGATGTGGGGTTATAGATCATTTGTTGCATAGGTTGTACTGCCATAAGCGACCTCCTTTCCAGGCTCAGTACTGAAACGTTGGAAGTCAAACGTCGAACGTCTTCTTTCCACCGTTAATGAATGATGTTCATATTAAAGCACAAAATGTAAAAAATGAACAGAAGAGGAACCGAATTGTCAGTCGTGGCGCTTCAAGTATAGTTGGAGTGCATTGCCAACTTGTCCGATCAGGGAGGATGATCCAATGATGACTCAGTTATCCATCATTTTTGTGTTGACCGCATTGGTCAACACGATTGACACAAGCGCCTACGCAGCGCGGTTGGCGGGGGTGCGGACGGGGCATCCCGCGTTGGCCGGTTCGCTTTACAATGTGCTCACGTTGGGGTCGCGGGGGGCCAATGCGCTCGCCGGGCCACTGCTCGCCAGCCTGACGGACTTGGCGGTGCTCAACCAGAGCACGACCTCATTGCTGAATGTGTACCGCACTGTGGTGCTGGCAGCCTCTATTGGAACGGTCATCGCCGCGTTGGGCATCCCTAGCCTGAGTCGTATTCTGGCGCGAGGAATTGCCGCCTACGAGCATCGCCGGTCGCTGCCGCAGGTGGTCGTGCGTGGCGCGTCGGTGCAAGGTCTCTGGCGGATGACCGCCGACTTGACGCCGCCCCGTCTGAGCGCGGTGCGCGAATCCCGCCGCAGCCCCTTCCCCAAACGCTTCCTCATCGCCAGCGTGCTCGTCACGGCGATTGCTGCGGTGAGCAACGCCGCCGCGATGTACGCCAGCGCGCTCGTCCCCCAGGGCGCCCGCACGGCGACCAGCCTCTCGCCGATGCTGGCCGGCTTTGGCCTCGTCCTCTCCATCTTCGTGGTCAATCCCGTCGCGGCACTCGTCACCGATGAGGCGTTGCGCGAGGAACGCCCCCTCAAGGACGTGACCTAAATCACGATCTGGCAAGTGGGCGCGCAACTGCTCGGCACACTCGTGGCGCAACTGCTGCTCTGGCCGGCAGGACAGGCCATCGCCATTGTCACCCGTTGGCTGGTGACGTAGAAGCTTATCAGTTTTCCGGGTTTCTATATCTTTGCTTGAAGCGGATTGTCAACTCCGCGTGCCGAAACGTCCTGATAGCCAGCGCGGATCTGGCGGTCCGCTCGAAGCGAGAATGATAGAGTCCAGCAGGCGTGAGCCACTTTCGTTCTATCGTAAGCGTGGTATACTTGACCATACTCAGTAGATCCAAAAATGCTCCAAGGGGATCGTCAGATCCCCGTTCTGGTCTGGATCTGGCGATCCAGACCAAGCGAAATGGGATCTACTGATACTTAACAATTTATAGATTCCTTCGGGGCAGGGTGCGGGCCGGAATGAAACGGCCCAACTCCCGACCGGCGGTAAAGAGCAGCGCCACACAAAGCGCGTGACAAAGCTCAAGCCCGCGAGCGGTTTGCCACAGGCAAACGGCAGACCCGGTGTAATTCCGGGGCCGACGGTAAAAGCGGTTCGAGTACGAACGGCAAAGTCCGGATGAGAGAAGGAACGCGCGCAGGATCAGCGTGTCGTATAACGCCCCGAAGGTTGACTTTGGGGCGTTTGTTTTTGTCAACGGATTGAACGGATTCTAACGGATTTTTAATCTGAGCGGCAGGGTTTTTGTCAACGGATTGAACGGATTCTAACGGATTTTTTAATCTGAGTGGCAGGGTTTTTGTCAACGGATTGAACGGATTCTAACGGATTTTTTAATCTCAGTCTGTCAACGGATTGAACGGATTCTAACGGATTTTTAGTTTGCCATTTGCCATTCGCTATTTTCGAGGAAGAGGATAGTGGTATCACACAGCACGCGCACGTCGAATGGAAACTATGGGCACTCGCCTTTCCGGCAGTTGCCCTTCTATCTGTTGTCGGTAGGACTGGCGGTGCTTGTCTGGCAGATGGGCGTGCAATGGATCGCCGACACACCGCGCCGGTTCCTGCTGCCGACGCCGGCAGCGGTGCTGGCCCGATTTGTCAAGCTCGCCGCGAACGGCACACTGGCGTATCACGCCTGCGTGACCTTGCTGGAAATGGGCTTGGGATTGCTGGTGGGGACGACGCTCGCCGTGCTGTTAGGCTACGGGGTGGCGCACAGCAAGCTGTTGGCCTACCTCCTCGAACCGGTAATCGTCACCTCACAGGCTGTGCCAATTGTGGCGCTCGCTCCATTGCTGACCGTGTGGTTCGGTCCCAAGTTGGCCTCGAAGGTGGTGGTGTGCGCGCTCATTGTCTTCTTCCCGATCCTGGTCAACGTCGTCAGTGGGCTGAAGGGGATCGATCCACGCTTGCGGGATTTGTTCCGCATGCTCGAAGCGCCGCGGCATAAGGTATTACTCGACCTGGAAATCCCCGCCGCGCTGCCCGCGTTCCTGGCAGGGCTGCGGGTCAGCGGCACGCTCGCGGGGATGGGGGCAGTCGTCGGCGAATTCGTGGCCTCGACGCAAGGGTTAGGCTACCTGGTCAAGCAAGGGCAGAATCTCTACGACCTGCCGATGATGTTCGTCGCCATGATCACCCTGATGGGCATTGCCTTGACGGTTTACGGGCTACTCACCCTGGTGGAACACCGCGCACTGCGCTGGACGGTGTTAGATACGACCACTGCCGATGAAGAGGAAATAGCTTGAGCACAAGAATGATCCGGCGATCGGTGGTTTATTCACTATGTGGCAAGCCACACCAACGAAACAACAAATTGGCGATTCGACTACAAGACTCAGTAGATCTACTTTTGCTTGGCCTGGATCGCCAGGTCCAGACCAGCACAGGGATCTGACGTTCCCCCGGGGACATTTTTGGATCGACTGAGACTGATGACTATGAGACTGATGACTATGAGACTATTTTTCCAGAGGAGGGAGAAAATGCGCACCCGTTTGTTTTATTTATTTGTCGTCATGGTGTTATTGATCGGCTGTACCGGGAGTTCCACCCAAGCGGAGTTGACCGCAATCAATCTGCCGATGGGCTATGTGGCGAATGTGCAGTTCACGCCATTCTACATGGCGAAGGAACGGGGATACTTCCAGAAAGCCGGTTTCGATGTGAGCTTCGATTACCGCTGGGAGACAGATGGGATCCAACTGGTCGCCGCCGGAGAAATCCCCTTCGCCATCGCCAGCGGCGATCAGGTGATCCAGGCCCGCAGTCGCGGCCTGCCGGTCGTCGCAGTGGCGGCGTGGTATCAGCGGTTTCCGGTCGCCATTATTGCATTGGAAGGCAC
>JAIOAS010000348.1 GCA_019873725.1 Chloroflexota bacterium
GCGCGCTGTCCTCCCACGAGAAATCCTGCGCCATCGCCTTCTGAATCATCTTTGCCATGTGCGGCTTGCGGTCGTAGTAGGTGCTCACAGCCCACCCGACGGTGTAGTAAACGGCGTGCGCGCTCGGTTCCCAGAATTTGAAGCCGGTGCCCTCACCGGTGGCTTCGTCGTACTGCTCGACGGTGTCCGCCAGGCCGCCGGTGTTGCGCACGATGGGCAGCGTGCCGTACTTGAGCGAGTAAATCTGGTTGAGGCCGCATGGCTCGTAGCGCGACGGCATGATGAAGAAGTCGCTCCCCGCCTCGATCCAGTGCGCCAGCGCGTTGTCGTAGCCGATGTAGCTGCCGATGCGTCCACCATAGCGGGCGGGCAGGTTGCCGTAGAAGTATTCCAGCCCCTTGTCGCCCGATCCCAGGATGACGAACTGCACTTTCATCGTGTTGACGATGGACTCGATGGCGGCCGCCAGTAAATCCAGTCCCTTCTGATCCACGAATCGGCTCACGACGCCGATGATGGGGATTGACGGATCGGTATCCAACAGGAAGCGTTTCTGTAGCTCCAGTTTGCAGATCGCTTTGCCGCTCAGGTCGGTGGCGGAATAGCGCGCGGGGATGAGCTTGTCTGTGGCGGGGTTCCATTGCGTGTAGTCAACGCCGTTGAGGATGCCAATGTAGTTGTCGCCCTTGTCGTTGAGGTAGGGCGCCATGCCGTGCGCGTATTCGGGCGTGCGCGTCTCATTCGCGTAGGTCGGGCTGACGGTGGTGACGAGGTCCGCGTACTGGATGCCGCCCTTGAGGAAGTTGATGCTGCCGTGGTCTTCCAGCTTGTCCGGCGTGAAGTTGCCCCATTGCAGGCCGATGTAGTCGTAGTGCTCCGCCCCGTACTTGCCCTGGTAGCCGATATTGTGGATGGTGAGGACGCTCGCGGCCTTGCCAATGATGGAATCGTTCCAGTGCCACACCTTGAGGTAGGCCGCCGCCAGCGCCGTCTGCCAGTCGTGCGCGTGGACGATGTCCGCATCGAAGCCCATATCGCGGGCCAGTTGCAGCGCAGCGCGCGTGAGGAAGGCGAAGCGGCGCGGATTGTCACCGTAATCGTTGAAGGCATCGTCGTGATAGAGGCCGGGGCGGGCGAAATACTTGTCCGATTCGATGAAGTACACGGGCACGCCATCCATCGTCGTCGTGCGGACGGCGCACCATTCTTCCGCGTTGCCCATCCACACGCACATCTGGTTGAAGAAGGACGTAATCTGATATTTGGCGGTATTGATGCTACCGTATTTAGGCATCACCACGATGACTTCGTGGCCGAGCGCGCGCAACGCAATAGGCAACGCCCCTACCACATCGGCCAACCCACCGGTTTTGGCAAACGGCACACATTCGGAAGCGATCATCATAATCTTCATGGCATTCACCTCGTTTGTAGTTGTGAGTCCAAAGTCAAAAGTCAAAAATCTCTGAAAAATCTGTTTAATCTGCTCAATCTGCTGACTTTATTTGAGCGCGGCGGCCAGCAGATCGGCGGCGGTGGTGGGATCGGTGTCGCCGAAGACGGCGGCGAGCCGCGTGTGGTTGGCGTCGGCGGCGAGTAGGCCGTCTACCTGGGCGGCGGTCAGCGCCGATAGGCTCGTGGCTGCGGCATCTGCGTCTGGATATTGTACCATGAGTAGCAGGGCGCGGGCGTCGTTCAGCGTGTAGTGTGCCAGGACGCCTTCTGTCTGGGCGGTCAGGCCCAGGATGTTCTCCCCGCCGAGCCAGATTTCGTCCTGGATGGAGATTTCCTGGCGGAAGAAGATGGCGCTGCGTGGGAGCAAGCCGTCGGGCGGCAGTTTGCTCATCAGCGCGGGCGTCTCGCCACCGGTGGGCAGCGCCGCAACGATGGCTTCCGCGAACGCGCATAGCGTGGCATCCTCAAGTGCCTGCCGTCCCCGCACCTGGGCGTAGTAACGATCCTGCCAAAACGCCAGCCGCCGGCCGGGGTCGGTGTCGCCTTCGTTGCCGATGTTTGCCGGTTCGCCGGAACGGTTGCGCGTGAAGAGGCCGTAGGCGTCGGCGGGCGTCGCCAGTTGCCAGATTTCGATGCGCAACACGTTGTCCTCGCTTGCGTAGCTCTGCACGGCGACCTGTTCGAAGTTGTAGGCGAAGAACGCATCGGCCTGACCGTCCACCAGGTCGTAGAGGGTGTCGCCGGTGTACGTCTCGGTGTTGCCGTCGCGCGTCCAGCCGGAGATGGCGTTGTTGCCAGGGAAAACGTCGCGCAGCGAGATGGCAGCGGGCGGCGGCGTTGTTGCTTTCTGCCCGCAGCTTGCGACGAGCAGGACGATCCATAAGAAGTGGAATAGTTTGCGTTTTTCCATAGTTATCCTGGGTGTTTTCGTAAAGCAAACCGTCAGTTCGCTCTACAAGTTGATCTCGGCGAGGTCAATGTCGTCGAAGTTGTGTGTGCCCAGCCCGATTTTTGTCGCGTTCTCCAGCCAGGGCATCGCCATATTGATGGCCGAGGCAGTGTTGCCGCCGTCCGCTGCCAGCAAGTCGGTGAACAGCTTGAACCCCACCGCGTCGTGCGCCACCGGGTCGAAGCTCATCATAATCGAATCGCCGGTGTAGTCCGCTTCCCAATACGGCCAGGAGTTGGCATATCGCAAGCATGCGGTAAGCGCATCGCCGATAACGAGGCGCGTGCGATCCTTGATGGGTGATAGCGCGTTGAGTTCCGGCAGTCCCATGTTGAGTCTGTTTCCGCTGTGGAAGCTGTCGGGTCGGCTGAGTGTGCCATAGTGGTTCTTCAGCGCATAGGACATCCCCGCGAGCATGTGCGATTTGAGCACCGGCATGTTGATGAGCGCGTCGCAGCTTAACAGTACATTGCTCAATTGGATTTTGCTGCCGACAATTTCGAAACCATCGCTGTATTCTCTATCCGTGCCGACGCAGCGCACGCCGGGGCCGTCCGGGTTGACGGTGAATCCGGCTTCCTTTAATTCCGATGTGTAAAAGTCAAAGATGAAGATGTTTTCCGCCGGGATGCCCGCCTCTTGCAGCGAATCCGTTACCGCCATCACCAGCGGCACGTGTGTCCAGATCAGGCTGTTACGGAAGGCATTGACCTTGATGGCGATGCGTTCGCCGGGATCGAAGAGCGCACGCCAGGCCTCGCGGGCATCGTTCAGCCCCGTGAGCCGGGTAATGGAAGCATCGAGCATCTGCCGGACGGCGTTGGGCACCAGCTCATCGCCGCTCCAGACGCCGGCATGGTGCGTGTGGACAACGGTGCTCGGCTTGTCGGGATAGAACTTGATGAGGTCCGGCTTGCGGACGGTGACGGTGGGAAGTGGGGTCGGCGTGGCCGTTGGTACGCGGGTGGGGGCGGGCGTCACCGTGTTGGTGGGGACGGAGGGGGGTGTATCCGTCGGCACAATCGTCGCTGCTGTTGTGGATGTCGCGTCGGTCATCGTTGACGGCGCTTGCGTTGGCGCGCAACCGGCCAGCAGGCCAAGTGCGGCGATTTTGAGGAAATCCCGTCGAGAAACGTTTTTCTTGCCTTTGTTATCTTGTTTCATTGCAATGCCTCCAAAAAGAATGGTTGGAACGTTTTACGTTCCGATGTGCCAGAGGAACGGCGCTCGCCCTTCTTCCGTCCAGTAATGATCGAGCCGCTCGTAGCCGTATAACCCGTGCGCGTCCACGTCGGCCCCGTCGTACTCGGAGAAGTCGTAGGCGTAAAGCTCCAGCAGGTTGCGCAGGACGCTTTTGTCTTCGACTTGGGCGGGATGGAGTTCGACTTCAAGTGCGGATGTCACCATGGGGGCAGTCTCAGCGGTCTCGGACAGTAAGCAAGGATGGTGTGGACAAATAAGGAGTATCCATTGTCGTAATTCGCAGGTTCTCCAGGAGCGTGGCACATTCGGCGATTGCGTTGTCAAGCGCGCGTGGGTCGTCGAGCAATTCTTCTATGTCGCTCAATTCCATTCCATACTCAATCGCTTCGATGATTTCAGGGTCTAGCGCATATTCCTGTGCCAGTGACAGGATATCCGGATTAAAGAGAAGGTTTTCGGCCTCGATTAGAGACATTTTGTGTTCAGCCAGGGCGTTCAGGATGCCACGCATCACAGTGATCATGATGGCTCTGGCGTAACTCGGCCCTACCAACCGTAGAAACGCCGCTAAAGGAACCC
>JAIOAS010000349.1 GCA_019873725.1 Chloroflexota bacterium
GGAGCTGTGCGCTTCACCGATGACGAGCATCACGTCTACCTGCCGCGCCGTCTCGACGGCGGCAGCCTGGCGCTGCGCGGTGGCGTTGCAGATGGTGTTGTGCGCGCGCAATTCCTGGCACTTGCCCATCAGCGCGCCGACGATGGCTTGATAGTCGGCGGGGATTTTCGTGGTCTGCGAGACCACACCGATCTTTTTGTGGCGCGGTAGCGCGGCCACATCGTCGAGACTCTGGACGACCACTGCCCCTTCTCCTGCCCATCCTGCGATGCCGATGACTTCCGGGTGCTCTGGCGTGCCGTAAATGACGACTTGGTAGCCTTCGTCGTGGAGCGCGCGGGCAAGTTGCTGCACTTTGATGACCAGCGGGCACGTGCCGTCCACGACGCGCAAACCCTTGTCGCGCGCCGCGTCCAGCGTCTCCGGTGGGACGCCGTGCGCGCGGATGATGATTGTCCCGGCGTCAATCTCATCAACAGTGTCTTTCGCCCATACGCCGAGCGCCTGCATCTGCGCCACCACCTCATCGTTGTGGACGATGGGGCCGAGCGTATAGACCGGCCTCTCAGCAGCGGCGCTTGCCGCCGTTTCCTCCACTGTCTTCACCGCGCGCTTCACGCCGAAACAAAAGCCCATTTCTTTAGCGAGGAGGATTTCCATTTCGTTTCTCCAGGACTAACCACGAATCTTCACCAATTTTCACGAATGGAAAGTTAAATTCGTGTGAATTCGTGAAGATTCGTGGTGGAACTATTCTTGCGCGACTTGGGTTTGGACATAGGCTCTGGCCCAGGTATCGACTTGGAGTATAGCTTCAAATGAGGGATTGTCCACGCCGGTATGCGCACTGAGGGCTTGCTCCACCAGCCGGGGAATGTCGGAGAATTTGATCCGCTCTGCCAGATACAGATCGACGGCTTCTTCGTCCGCCGCGCAAAGGACGGTGGGGTACGTGCCGCCCGCCATCCCGGCCTCGCGGGCCAGGCGCAGGCACGGGAAGCGTGTCGTGTCGGGCGCTTCGAAGGTCAGCGCGTGCGTAGCGATTAAATCCAAGGGGTTGCAGATCTGCGCCGTGCGCGCGGGGTAGTTTAGCGCGTACTGGATAGCCAGGCGCATATCGGGCGCCGAAAGCTGCGCCTTGATCGCGCCGTCCACATACTGCACCATCGAATGGATGATGCTTTGGGGGTGAACGATCACGTCGATCTGGTCGTAAGGCTTCCCGAAGAGCCAGTGCGCCTCGATGATCTCGAAGCCTTTGTTCATCAGCGTGGCCGAATCAATGGTGATTTTCTGGCCCATCACCCACGTGGGATGCTTGAGCGCGGCGGCAGGCTTGAGGTCGTGCAATTGCTCCGCGCTGTAGGTGCGGAACGGCCCGCCGGACGAGGTGAGGATCAGCTTTTCCACTGCGGCGCTGTCCTCCCCGCGCAAACACTGCCAGAGGGCGCTGTGCTCGCTATCGATGGGACGCAGCTCCACGCCGTATTTCTGCACGGCCTCCATCACCAACGCCCCGGCCATCACCAGCACCTCTTTGTTGGCGATGGCGATCTGTTTGCGCGCTTCGATGGCGGCGAGCGTGGGCACAAACCCCGCCTTGCCCGACGTGGCGACGACGACCAGATCCACGTCTGGGCGGGTGACGATCTCTACCAGCCCTGCTTCACTTGTGAGAACATTGGGGTGCGCCACGCGCGATACGTCTGAGGCTTCGCTCACGGCAACGAGCACCGGATTCACCTCGCGGATTTGCTCGTTGAGCAGCGCCACATTGCGCCCGGCGGCCAGCGCAACGACGTTGAACTGGCCCGGCAGTGCCCGGAGCACGTCCAGGGTTTGCCGTCCGATAGAGCCGGTACTGCCGAGGATAGCGATCCGCTGCGGCATCTTAGCCCGTCAGACCACGGCTGAGCACGTGCCGCTGCACATCTGGCCCAAAGCCGGGCACGCTGGCGAGCGTGCGCTGGCCCGGCGATTCAACATTGTAATACCACGGCACGGAGAACAGCTCGGGGAATGTCCGCTGGATCACACTGATGATCCCGGCAGCGTCGAGGTTGTACTGCTTCAGGAAAAAGCTGCGGTCGCCGTGTTCGACGAATTCGTCAGGCAATCCCAGGCGCTTGAGCGTGAAATAGTTCAAACCGCGCGCTTCCAACAACTCCATGACGGCAGAACCGAACCCACCCGCCAGCACGCCCTCTTCAACCGTCACCAGGCGGTTGAAGTTCAGCGCCAGGCTCTTGAGCAGATCACCGTCCAACGGCTTGACGAAGCGCGCGTTGACCACGGCAGCTTCCACGCCCAGGCTCGCCAGGGCTTTGGCGGCCTCCAGCGCCGGATAGACCATAGACCCTAGCGCCAGAATCGCTAAATCCGTGCCCGCGCGCAACATCTCCGCTCGCCCAACCGGAAGCATCTGAGGCCGTGTAGGGAGCGCCACCCCTTCACCCGCGCCCCTGGGGTAGCGGATGGCGACTGGCCCGTTGATGGTCAGCGCCGTCCAGAGCATATCCACCAGTTCAGCTTCGTCTTTGGGCGCCATCACGGTGAAGTTAGGGATACTGCGCAGGTACGCCAGATCGAACGCGCCCTGATGCGTGCGCCCATCGTCGCCGACGATGCCGCCGCGATCGATGGCGAAGATCACCGGCAGATTTTGCAGCGCCACGTCATGGATCAGTTGGTCGTAGGCGCGTTGCAGGAAGCTGGAATAGATCGCCGCGACGGGCCGCATCCCCTGCGCCGCCAATCCCGCCGCAAACGTGACCGCGTGCTGTTCGGCAATCCCCACATCGAAAAAACGCTGCGGGAACGCGCGCGCAAACCCGCTCAGCCCCGTGCCCGTGGGCATCGCAGCGGTGATGGCGACCACACGTTGGTCGGCGCGCGCCATCGCCGTCACCGTATCGCCGAAGACCTGGCTGTAGGTCGGAACATTTACCTTGTGGACGGTTTTAGGGGCGACACCGTGCCACTTCTCCGGATTCTCTTCGGCGGGACGGTACCCTTTGCCTTTCTGCGTGCGCACGTGGACCAGTACGGGTTTGTCGGTGATGGCTTTGGCAGCATGGAGGTGCTCCTGCAATGCTACCAGATCGTGCCCATCCACCGGCCCAATATAATGAAAGCCCAGCGTCTCCCAGAGGGTGGGGGACGTGGCCGGTGGCGTATTGAGATGGTTGGCAATTGCGCCAACGCTTGGTGAAATGGACATTTCGTTGTCGTTCAGGATGACAATGAAGCGTTTCTGCAAGTAGCCGGCATGGTTCAAGCCTTCCAGCGTCATCCCCGCTGTGACGGAGCCATCGCCGATGATGGCGACCACGTGGAAATCCTCACCTTGCAGGTCGCGCGCAGCAGCAATGCCCAGTGCCGACGAGATCGACGTCCCCACGTGCCCCGCCGTGAACACATCATGGATGCTCTCCCGCGGCTCGGTGTAGCCGGAGATCCCCCGGTACCGGCGCAGCGTGTGGAAATCGTGGACGCGCCCGGTAAGCAATTTGTGGGCATAACACTGGTGGCTGACGTCCCAGATCAGCTTGTCGCGGGGACTATCGAAGACGCGGTGCAGCGCCAGGGTCAGTTCCACGACACCCAGGTTGGACGCCATGTGACCGCCGTTTTCGAGCACGGTGGCGATGATATGTTGCCGAATTTCTGACGCTAACTGTTCAAGCTCAGATAGTCCCAGGGCCTTCAGATCGTCCGGCCCCTTGATCTGCTCCAACAATGGGATCATAATGTGACCTCCACATGATATCGATATCGCATCCCTGCTATATTAACGGGAGACGCGGGGATGTGACATCAACTGAGTACACCTATCATAGCATAAATATGCTCTCAAAATCTCTCAAGATTGTATCTTGCAGGATTTCTGGCTGTCTTTGGCAGTACTATTCGCTGAGTCTCAGTAGCTCGAAATTTAACCGGTTGAGACTTTTGTAGTCTTTGACTTGTTTGTTCGGCAAATTGGTATATCCTCTGAGTAAGGTTTCCGGTAAAGGATTGTGCCGGACTGATACTTTTTTTCACGATGGTGAACCGTGTGGTAGCTCTCCACTTAAGCGTGGTTGGCGGCCACAGATTGACAAATCGGTGTTTTTGGGCACACTAACCCCACTTTTGCGTGGAGGGTTACCCTATGGATACTGAAAAAAT
>JAIOAS010000350.1 GCA_019873725.1 Chloroflexota bacterium
CCGCCTGCTCGAAATGGCTGTCAACACCTGGCAGGTGAACGAAGAGACTGTCAACGAGGCGGCGCGGCGAATGCTGCGGATGATCGTCAAATCCGGCAAAATGGACGGCCCGCTGCCCGCCGGATCGCTGAACACCCCCGAACACCAGGCGCTCGCCCGCGAACTGGCGGAAGCCTCCATCACGCTGCTCAAGAACGACGGCGCCGTTCTGCCGCTCAAAGGCGTACAGTCCATCGCCGTGATCGGCCCGAACGCGGCGGAATGTCGCATCGGCGGCGGCGGCAGCTCGTACCTGGAGCCGCCCTATCGCGTCAGCCCGCTGGAAGGGCTGAAGGCTGCCCTCGGCGACGCGGTCGCCATCCATTACGAACAGGGCTGCGACAACTTCGTCGAACTGCCCGCGATCAAGCCGGATTACCTGGGCGAGGGCCTGCTGTGCGAATTCTTCAACAACGCCGACCTTTCCGGCGCGCCGGTCGCCTCGCGCATCGAACCCAACGTCGAAGACTGGCGCATCCCATTGCCGCCGGGCGTGGACGGGAAAGTCTTCTCGGCGCGCTGGACCGGCACGCTGACCGTCCCCAGCAGCGGGCGCTACGCCCTGCAACTGCGCAACGCCAGCATCGCGCGCCTGTACCTGGACGGCGCATTGGTGTTGGAGGCCACCCCCGGCGCGGAAGAAGGCTGGCTTCGCAGCGTGGCGCAGACCTACGCAACCCTGGAAGCCAACCGCGCCTACGCACTCAAGGTCGAATATGTCAAACTGCCGGACGTGGACTCCACCGCGCTCTACCTGCAAGGCGCTTATGCCCCCGACCCCGACGACCGGCTGGAACGCGCCGTCGCGCTGGCGCGGCAGTCCGATGTCGCCATCATCTTCGGCGGGATGCCCAAGGGCTTCGAGAGCGAAGGGCGCGACCGTCCCCACATGAAGCTGCCCGGCGAGCAGGACACGCTCATTGCGGCGGTCGCGGCGGTGAACCCCAACACTGTCGTCGTGCTCAACGTCGGCTCGCCCGTCGAAATGCCGTGGGCCGCCGACGTCGCGGCGATTGTGCTGGCCTACTACATGGGACAGGAAGGCGGCCACGCGGTCGCCAACGTCCTCACCGGCGCGGTGAACCCCTCCGGCAAGCTGCCGGTCACGTTCCCCAAGCGCTACGAGGACAACCCGACCTTCATCAACTACCCCGGCACGATGGAAGTGCTGTACGGTGAGGGCATCTTCGTCGGCTACCGCTACTATGACAAGAAGGACATCGAGCCGCTGTTCCCCTTCGGGCACGGCCTGTCGTACACCACGTTCGCCTACAGCGACCCGCAGGTCCCGGCAACGGTCAAGGCCGGTGACCCCGTCCACGTCTCCGTCACCGTGACGAACACCGGCGCGGTGGCAGGGCAGGAGGTCGTGCAGGTGTACGTCGGCGACCCGGTTTCGTCGCTGGTGCGCCCGCCAAAGGAGCTGAAAGGCTTCAAAAAAGTGCACCTGGAACCGGGACAAAGCGCCGTCGTTGAATTCACCCTGGACGAGCGCGCGCTCTCGTTCTATGATCCCTATCGCGGCCAGTGGGTGGCCGAGCCAGGCGCGTTCACCGTGTCGTTCGGCAGCTCCTCGCGGGATATTCGCGCGGTCGCGTCGTTCACGCTGGCGTAGCTTCTCTTTGGACAGGATTGACAGGATTAACAGGATGAAGAAAATTTCTTATCCTGAAAATCCTGTTAATCCTGTCGAAAAAACATCCGCCGCTCCGCGCTTTCCAGGGTCTTATCATGCTTGCTCCGAGGGGAACGCCAGTTCCCCGTTTTAAGCGCATAAGACGCGGATCTGGCGATCCGCTCGAAGCAAAAATAGGGGACTGTGACGAGAATGATAAAGCTCCGCGCTTTCGTTTGACAAACTCCCCCGAACAGCGATAATACCCCCATGATGGCACAGAAGGAGCCGCGAGCGGCATCGAAGGTCGCCCCACCCGAACTCATCGCCACGCCAGAGGCGCTGCGCGAGTTGGCAACGCGCCTGTCCCACGAGCCGCGCATCGCCGTCGATACCGAAGCCAACAGCCTCTACGCCTATCACGAGCACGTCTGCCTCATCCAGATTTCGACGCCGGA
The DNA here is from genome assembly GCA_019873725.1 of Chloroflexota bacterium. Taxonomy (GTDB): domain Bacteria; phylum Chloroflexota; class Anaerolineae; order B4-G1; family SLSP01; genus DSWT01. The sequence continues at coordinate 2,113 of JAIOAS010000350.1, forward strand.
GGCCAACTACCTGGTCGATCCGCTCCCACTGGATGACCTCAGCCCGCTGGCGCCCGTTTTTGCTGCGCCGGAGATCGAGAAGGTGTTCCACGCCGCCGACTACGACCTGATTATGCTGCGCCGCGATTTCGGGTTCATGTGCAACACCCTCTTCGATACGATGTGGGCTGCGCGTATCCTGGGCTGGCCGCACGTGGGGCTGGGCGACATTCTGGACAGCACGTTCAACGTCCACATGGACAAACACTTTCAGCGTTACAACTGGGGCAAGCGTCCCCTCGATGAGAGGGCACTGACCTACGCCTGGATGGACAGCTACTACCTGCTCGATCTGCGGGAAATCCAAAAAGAAGCATTGATCGCATCCGGGCGGTGGGAAGAGGCACAGGAGACCTTTGCCTATCTCTGCCAGACCATCCACCCCTCCGCCGGCCCCAATCCTGACGAATTCTTCTGGCGCATCAAGGGCGTGCACGATCTGCATCCCGGCGAACAGCAAGTGCTCTACCGGCTGCATCTCTGGCGAGATAAGCAGGCACAGGCAATGGATCGGCCCGCCGTCAAGGTCGTCTCCAACCAACGCCTGATCCAGTTGGCGAAGGTACAGCCACGCACCCGTGAAGAACTCACCGCCGCCGGCTTGACCGCGTATCAGGCGCAGCGATTTGGCAACGGCATCCTGAAGGCGCTGTACAGCCCACCACTGCCGATGCCGCCCTCGCCATGCAACCACGAGCGCCCCCCTCAGGAGGTGCTCAACCGCTACAACGCCCTCAAGGCCTGGCGCAAGGACGTCGCCGTCCATCGCGGCGTCGATTCTGACGTCATCTTGCCCAACGCCGTGCTCTGGGAACTGGCGCATCATCCACCGCGCACGCTGGAAGACCTGCGCGACATCCCCGGCATCGGCCCGTGGCGGCAAAAGACCTACGGCCCGGATTTGCTGCGCATTGTGAAGAGTGCAGGCTAAATTATTAAGAAGAGGTCTTTGGTATAAGCAACATCCAGGAGGGATCACAATGACCGTTGAGATTTCTGTACGAATTCCAGAAGAGCCTCTTATTAGCCTCAAGGAGGATCCGGAATCCTTTGCCCATGAATTGCAGATGTTAGCTGCGGTAAAGCTATATGAACTCGGCAAGCTATCTTCGGGGAGAGCCGCACAACTGGCCGGGGTAACGCGAGTTGAGTTCCTTTTAGCCCTGGGGAATTACCACGTCTCTCCCTTCGCACTCGATGCTGAAACATTGGCCGAGGACATCGCCAATGCCTGAGTTATGCACAATCTCGAACACATCGCCTCTGTTATATCTGCACCTGGTCAAACAATTGCATCTGCTACCTCGGCTTTATGGGACTGTGTTTGTTCCACCAGCAGTCGTCTCCGAGTTACAAGCCGGTGCAGAACATGGTGTAGATGTTCCGAAACCTGAAATCTTGCCCTGGCTGCACGTTATGCCTTTAGCATCCACAGCCTCCATTCCCATGGTTATGGATTTAGGCCGCGGAGAAGCCGAAGTGATTGCTTTAGGACTAGAAAACCCTGACAGCCGCTTGATTCTTGACGACACGTTAGGACGGCGCATCGCCCGCCTCCAAAACTTGCAGTTTACCGGTACGGTAGGCGTGATTGTCAAAGCTAAACAAAGCGGCTTGGTTGCGGCTGTCTTGCCGATCATTGTTGCGTTACGGGAAGCCGGACTCTGGTTGAGCGATGAGGTTGTCACTGAAGTGCTGCTCCAGGCAGGTGAGAAATAACGTCCAGATAGCTACTTCTCACCACAACGGCTGAACTTTTGACTTTGGACTTTTGACTTTGGACTACCATAGAGAGGTGGTGAGATGAAGATTACTTTCCTCGGCGGCGTCGGGACTGTCACCGGCTCGATGTACCTCGTTCGCACCAACAAGCACAACATTTTGCTGGAATGTGGCCTGTATCAGGGCAAGCGCGACGAAGCCTACGCGCGCAATCACAAAATCCCCGTCGATATTCACCGCCTGGACGCCGTCGTCCTCTCACA
>JAIOAS010000351.1 GCA_019873725.1 Chloroflexota bacterium
AAGAGTCTTTGAGCTGATTCGATTGTAGCACGGTCAACAAACTGTGCAAAATCGGCAACACGCAATCACAATTCGCCCCTGGCCGTAAGGTTTTCAATAGATGTGCGTAAGATTGGCGTCAAGTAAAGTCAAGAACAAAGTGGTATGCTAAAGACAGTTAGAGAGAGTCAATCTTCCTCCTTGTGTAAGGCCGAGGGCATTTCAGCCCTCGGCCTTTTTGTATGTCCTCAAGCGCCTTGCAAGTGCAGGTCTGCAAAGTCGAGATAGCGCTCCCAGTCGTAAGCGGTGACGTCGTGCTTGCCGGTGCGAATGTGATAGCCAATGGTCCCCATCAGCGGCTGTTCGAGATCGGGCATGTGGGCGGCGGGCAGGCCATCCCGGCCCAGCAGTCGATAGACCGGATCGGCGTGGAGGGCACTCAAGAATTCGCCGCGTGGATCGGACCAGCGGTCTTCGACGGCGCTGGCAACGTAGAGCGGGCGCGGCGCGACGAGCGCGAGGAGCATATGCTGATCGACCGGCAGCGCGGCTTCGTTATCGTTGTAACGTTTGAAGTTGGTGCAGAACCAGTGTGGGAACTTGCTGTTGATGATGCTCACCGTCTCGCCGTAGCGCCGCCGGGAGAGCGCCGCACCGCCGCAGCCGGAGTTGTTCGAGATGACCAGCGCAAAGCGCGGATCGGTGGCCCCGGCCCAGACCGCGGCCTTGCCCAGCCGCGAGTGCCCGATGAGTGCGACGCGCCCGGCGTCGATGTCGTCATCCGTCTCGAAGTAGTCGAGCGCCCGGTGCAGGCCCCAGGCCCACGCGCCGAGCGTGGCCCAGGCATCGCCCGCGCTGTCGTCACGGGGGAACAGCGCGTGAACGCCGTTCTGAAAGCCGTCGTCGAAATCCGGGTCGAGATCGCCGCAGTAGATGGTCGCCAGGCCGTAGCCGCGTTCGAGGAGGCGCTCCACGGCCCAGTGGGAGGCATTCACGCCACGTTGAACAGCGGTCGCGCGGTTGTTCTGAATTCCCGCCGCCGGGAAGAAAGCCGGTACCCAGCTTGTGGGCAGCGCGATGCCGGGGTCTGGGTGAACGGTGTGATTGCCCATAAAGTTCAGGCCAACGAACATCGGCGTGGGACGGGGATGGTCATTCGGCAGATAAATGAGGATGTCCATGCTGGCGGTATGATCATTGCCGGCGAAGTGCGCGGTGACTTGTTTGCGGGTCGCCGCGCCGGACAGGGCACTTTTGTCTACCGAAGTGACCTCGAAGTCCATGCGCTCCGGCTTGCCGGGCAGCACACCGTAGACGTGATGCTCGAACAACGCGAGAATTTCGCGCCGCCGAGCTGTCCACGCCTCCGCCGTCGTGACCGGCGCGCCGTTGGCAAAGGTCAGTGGATCGGGCAACACATAGTTCGGAACCAGGTGTTCGTCGTAGATAACGTCCATGGAAACCTCCTGTGATATAGTCCGGTAGTCTTGTAGTCGCTTGAGATGCAGAAAAATCGTGATCCGGCCGACGTTCAGTTCGCTTCGTTCAACCACGCCAGCAGAGTCAGATGTGAGGCGAAGAGCGTGGTCAATAGTTGCAGTCCGGGGGAGATGACGACCATCAACACGATCCAGCCGATAAAACTGGCCTTCGGCTCGTAGAGAATCATAGGGACGCCGGTTTCCGCGAAATCTGTTGCGGGATCGGATAACGAGACAATGCTCAGCGGTCCCCAGATGAGAATCATCCCCAGCAATGTGATGGCGGCTGCAATCGCCGCATACAGAAGCATTTTTCGGAGAATGTCTCGCATGTCAGCCTGCTCAGCGGTGAGACGCTTGACGATGTACCACCCCACCGGCAGGCCAAAAAGGATGCAGAAGAACGGCACCCCCATCCCCATGCCGATGCAGATGATGTCGAGGACGACGTAAACTCCCAAAGCAACCAGGGGACGCAAATCCAGCAACTTACGCATCATCGTTTTCATTTCCAATACCTCACTTCCATACTTCTGGGAGAAAGCATAGCGACATTTTGGCAAAAGACAACTTCGGGCTATGATAATGTCAGCTATGGATAACGATACAGCACAGACCTTCAGCATCCTGTTGATCGCCGTCCTGTTGGGATGGGTGTTCCTCAGCGTTTCGCTGCTGTGGACGGCACCGGCGGGAGCGCCGTGGTTACCCACGTCCCGCAAACTCGTGCGGCGGATGCTGGCGCTTGCCAACGTACAACCCGGCGAAGTCGTTTACGATTTAGGCTCCGGCGACGGGCGCGTGCTCTTTATCGCCGCCCGCGAGTTCGGCGCACGGGCAGTGGGCATCGAACTGGATCCATTGCGCTGGGCATGGACACGGATGTGGATCGCGTTATTGGGTCTTCAAGGCCAGGTGCGCGTGATCCGGGGGAATTTTTTCACCCAGGATGTCGGCGAAGCGGATGTGGTCACACTCTACCTGTTGCAGAAGACCAACAATCGGTTACGACGAAAATTATGGCAGGAACTACATCCGGGCGCGCGCATCGTATCCAGCGTTTTCCTTTTTCCCGGTATGGAACCCATGCGCATCGACAAAAAAGCGCATCTTTTCCTGTACGAAGTTAAAATGCCGTGCCAAAGCCAAGCAGAGCAACCGTCAAAATCGCCAGGCTGATGAGCATACTCGCCGAAATCAGCATCGCTGCCAACCGGGGATTGAGGCCCTGTTCGACGGAATAGAGCAGCGACGAAAGCGCAGCGGGCATCAGCGGGAAGAGGAACATCACCGCGCGCAGCGGACCGCGATAGGGCAGCAGCCACAATACCAGTAGTGCAACCAGCGCGCCCACAGCATATTTGTACAGCATATTCACCGCAACGACTTTGCGCTCCTGCCGCGAGATGTCCAGTTCGAGGTAGATGCCCAGGCCGAGCAACATCAGCGGCGAGTTGATCGAGGCCAGCGCGTTGACCAGGTCGGCGGGCAATCCACGCAGTGAGACCCCGGCCACGTTCAGCACCAAGCCGAGCAAAAAAGCATGGATGGGAAAGAACAGCAGCACCTTCTTGACGGCGTCCAGCGCCTTGAAGTGCCCGTCGGCCGCATAGCGGAAGGAGATGTAGTACCCCACGCCGAAAATGGCGATCGCGTTCCCCAAATCGCAAATGGCCGTGGCCTGGATGCCCGGATCGCCGTAGACGGCTTCGATGAAGGGATAGAGCAGCGATCCCATGAAGCCGCACGTCGCCACCGCGAACGTCCCCGTATCGCGCCGCGAGAGGTGCAGCCAGCGCGCGGGATAACGGCCCAGCAAGCACATTGTCACGCCCACCAAGAGCAGCGCCAGCGGCAGCAACAACAGATGCCACGTGAGCGGCGTGTTCATCACCGCCCTCAGGTTCATCATCGGCAGCGTGAGGTAGAGGACGAGGCGGTTGAGAATGCGCCCATCATCGCGCGAGACCACACCGAGCTTTTTGATGAGGTAGCCGACGGCGATCACGAGCAGGTTGACGAGGACTTTGTTGGTTATAGTCGGGTCAGGCATACCTGCACATACCGTTCATACTTCTCTGAAAATAGTCCGATAGTCTTTAGTCATGTAGTCGCATAGTCAAAACCGCGTTCTGCCGCTTCATTTTCATCCAACCGCAGGTTAATGGGCAATTCTCTTGCCTCTCTGCCAGCCAGGCGGCGGACCAGCCAACCAGGCGCTTAGCCAGGCCACGTGGCATTTCGTATAAGTAGCGCACCAACCGCACCGACCACTATTATAGTCTCGATAGGCGGCAAACCCAAACTTGAATTTACGCACAGCCTATGTACAATTCAAACGAGGACGTCAAAAAGGACGAGAATTCTAGACTCTACTGCAAAAAGTGAAATTCACCACAGAGGCACGGAGAACACAAAGGAATCTTTATTTGTAACTGTTCAGGCCAGCCGGTTTTTTGACAGGAGGTCAATCTTGAGGAGTTTACTATGCCCAACAAACACGATGTAGCTATAATCCGCGAACTGGCAGCCCAGGTGGCCGAAATCGCCGCGCTGCCGGTGCAAGAAGAGAAGCGCGCGCTGTGGCGACAACTCAACGCGCTCAAACCGGCCCGCCCTATGGTGATGATCGACCAGGTCTGCTGGAACGAGATGAACCTTGAC
>JAIOAS010000352.1 GCA_019873725.1 Chloroflexota bacterium
ACGGGCGGTTCGGAGGCGATCAGCATCGGCTGGAACAACTCTGGCTCCTGAACTTGCGTGCCGGGGCGGAATTCGCCGCTCTCCAATTCTTCCAGCAGCCCTTCGGCGCGGTGGACGACCGGCGCGGGGATGCCCGCCAGCCGTGCGACGTGAATACCGTAGGAGCGGTCCGCGCCGCCAGGGACGACTTTGTGCAGGAAGATCACGTCGCGCCCCTCCTCGGCGACCGCCAGGTTGAAATTCCGCACGTGCGGCAGATGTTCCGCCATTTCGATCAGCTCGTGGTAGTGGGTGGCGAAGAGCGTCCGCGCGCGGCGCTCCGGGTGATTGTGCAGGTATTCGACCACCGCCCAGGCAATCGCCATGCCGTCGTAGGTGCTTGTGCCGCGCCCGACTTCGTCCAGGATGAGCAGGCTCTGCGGTGTGGCGTGGTTGAGGATGTTCGCCGTCTCCACCATCTCCACCATGAACGTGGATTGTCCTGCTGCCAGCTCATCGGATGCCCCGATGCGCGTGAAGATGCGATCCACCACGCCGATGTGCGCTCGCTCCGCCGGGACGAAGCTGCCGATTTGCGCCATCAAAATAATCAGCGCGTTCTGCCGCAAGAAGACCGACTTCCCTGCCATGTTCGGCCCGGTGATGATGTGGATGCGGCTCTCCGCGTCCATTTGTAAATCGTTGGGGATGAACGGCTCGCGCTGGGAATGTTCCACCACGGGATGCCGTCCGCCTTCGATGGCGAGGACCGGTGCGGCCTCGAAGGTGGGACGGACGTAGTGCTGCCGCGCGGCGACTTCCGCCAGTGCCGCCGCCACGTCGATCCGTGCCAACGCCTGCGCCGTCCCCAGCAAGGCTTGCGCCCGCGCTGCCACCCGCTCGCAGATTTCGCGGAAGAGGCGCGTTTCCAGCTCGGCGATGCGCTCCTCGGCGTTGAGCACCAGATTCTCGTACTCCTTCAGCTCCGGCGTGATGTAGCGTTCGGAATTGACCAGTGTTTGCTTGCGGATGTAGTGGGCGGGCACGAGGTTGACGTTGGCCTGGGTCACTTCCAGGTAGTAGCCGAAGACTTTGTTGTAGCCCACCTTGAGGTTTTTGATGCCCGTGCGGTTGCGTTCCTTGTTTTCCAGGCCGGCGATCCAGTCGCGGGCGTCCTTCGTCGCCAGCAGGATGCCGTCCAGTTCGGTGGAGAAGCCCGGACGGATCAAGCCTCCCGCGCTTACCTGCGCCGGTGGCTCGTCCACCAGCGCATCCGCAATCAGCTTCGCAATCTCCGGCAGCGCCTCCAACCCCTCAAGCAATTCCCCAAAGCCATTCGCCGATTCGCCGATTCGCTCATGCGCTTCTTCCAGCTTCTCCCGCAACTCCGGCACAATCTCCAACGTCGCACGGATGCCGGTGAGATCGCGCGGCGACGCCCGCCCGGCGAGCACGCGGGTGGTCATCCGCTCCAGATCGGGGATGCGCTTGAGCGCCTGCCGCACTTGCGCGCGCAGGATGCCGTCGTCCACAAAGCCTTGCACCTGATCCAGGCGCGCTTCCAGTTCGGGGATGTCGAGCAGGGGTTGCGCCAGCCGCGCACGGAGCAATCGTCCGCCCATCGGCGTGCTGGTCGCATCGAGCACGCCGAGCAGCGACCCCTGTTTTTGCCCGCGTAACGTCTCGGTAATTTCCAGATTACGCCACGTCGAGGCGTCGATGCCCATAAAACGGTCGGTGGTGTAGGTGCGCAGCCCGGTGATCTGCGGCAGCAGCCCTTGCTGCGTCTCTTGCAGGTAGGCGAGCGCCGCGCCTGCCGCGCGTATCGCCAGCGGTTTGCCCTCGCAGCCGAAGCCTTGCAGTGTCTGCACACCGAAGTGTTCCAGCAGTGCTTGTCGCGCGGCCGTCTCCTCGAAGCGGTAGGCTGCCCAGGGGGTGCAGTGCGCCTGGAGCATCCGCGCCAGCGTCTCCTCGACGCGCGTCGCCGGTTGCTCGGGATCACGCTCTTTCCACGTGGCGGTTTTGGGGATGAGCACCTCGCGAGGTTGTAGGCGGGCCAATTCCTGCCGCGCCACGCTGAGGATGTCACCGTCGGCTTCGAGTTGGGTGGCAGCGAACTCGCCCGTGGAGATTTCGGCGTAGGCCACGCCTGCGCGCTTGCCATCGATGACCACGGCGGCGAGGTAGTTGGGCCGCTTCTCGTCGAGCATTGTTGGCTCGGTGATGGTGCCCGCCGTGACCACCCGCTCGATGCGGCGCTCCATCGGCCCACGGCTGGTGGGTTCGCCTACCTGTTCGGCGATGGCGACGCGGTAGCCCTTCTCGATGAGGCGCGCAATGTAGCTCTCGACGGCGTGGTACGGCACGCCTGCCATCGGGATACGCTCACCTTTGGAGACGGGCCGCGAGGTGAGGACAAGGTCCAACTCACGCGCGGCGATCTCGGCGTCGTTATCGAAGGTCTCATAAAAGTCACCCAACCGGAAAAAGAGGATTGTATCCGGGTAACGGGCTTTCAAATCCAGGTATTGCTTGCGTATAGGGGTAGTTTCTTTATCGTCCATACGCGGGATTATACTCAGGAGCGGGGGAAGATGCAAGAGGCAGGAGGCAAGAGGCAAGAAGCAGGAGGCAAGAAGCAAGATGCAGGATAGAGAATTTTGTCTTGCATCCTGCATCCTGCATCCTGTATCTTTACAACATAGGCATCCAGATGCCGTGTTCTTTGCCGAAGTGGATGGCGGATTCGTAGCCCGCGTCGGCGTGACGGACGACGCCCAGGCCCGGATCGGTGGTGAGGACGCGCTCCAGGCGGCGCGCGGCAGCGGGCGTTCCATCCGCCACGATGACCTGCCCGGCATGCTGCGAGTAACCGATGCCCACGCCGCCCCCGTGATGGAAACTCACCCACGTCGCGCCGCCCACGGCGTTGATGAGCGCGTTGAGGATAGGCCAGTCGGAGATGGCGTCGGAGCCGTCTTTCATGGCTTCGGTCTCGCGGTTGGGGCTGGCGACGGAGCCGGCGTCCAGGTGATCACGCCCGATGACGATGGGGGCGCTGATGCGTCCATCCGCCACCGCTTCATTGAACGCCAGCCCAGCGCGGGCGCGCTCGCCGTAACCGAGCCAGCAGATGCGCGAGGGCAGCCCTTGCCAGGCGACCTGCTCCTGCGCCATCTTGATCCAGCGGACGAGGTGTTCGTTCTCCGGGAAAAGGTTCATAATGATGCGGTCGGTTTCGTAGATGTCGTTGGGATCACCGGAGAGCGCCACCCAGCGGAAAGGCCCTTTGCCTTCGCAGAACAGCGGGCGGATGTACGCCGGGACAAAGCCGGGGTAGTTGAACGCCTCTGTCAAGCCGTTGTCGAATGCGCGCTGGCGCAGGTTGTTGCCATAATCGAAGACGACGGCCCCGCGTTTCTGCATCTCGACCATCGCCGCGCAGTGCTCGGTCATGGTGCGGATGGCCTCGGCCTGGTAGCGGCGCGGATCGCTTTTGCGTAGCGCGACGGCTTCTGCCAGCGTCATCCCATTGGGGACGTAGCTCAAGGGGTCGTGGGCCGAAGTCTGGTCTGTGACCACATCGGGGATGATGCCGCGTCGCAGCAGTTCCGGGAACACGTCACCCGCGTTGCCGATCAGGCCGACGGAATAGGCTTCGCCTCTGGCGCGGTGGTCTTCGAGCGTGCGCAGTGCCGTGTCGAGGTCGTCCATCACCGCGTTGACGTAGCGGTGCTTGAGCCGCCGCTCAGCGCGCCACGGATCGACTTCGACGATGAGACCCACGCCCTCGTTCATGGTGATCGCCAGCGGTTGCGCCCCGCCCATCTCACCGAGTCCGGCGGTGAGGGTGAACTTGCCCTTGAGCGACGCATGCGGGCCGAAATGCTGCCGGGCCAGCGCGCCCAATGTCTCGTAAGTGCCTTGCAAAATGCCCTGCGTGCCGATGTAAATCCACGAACCCGCCGTCATCTGCCCGTACATAATCAGCCCGGCGCGCTCCCACTTGTCGAAGTTCTCCTGTGTAGCCCACGCCGGGACGATGTTGGAGTTGGCGATGAGCACGCGCGGCGCGTCCTCGTGGGTCTTGAAGACGGCGACCGGCTTGCCCGATTGCACCAGCAG
>JAIOAS010000353.1 GCA_019873725.1 Chloroflexota bacterium
CGATCATGGTAATGGGCCTCTTGGTCTGGTTTTTTGTTTGACACAACTAGATTACCATACTTTGAGCCCATTACCACCTTTTTCCTCTGCGTTATTTAGCGGAAACTAAAGGTATAAAAACCAAGAGAAACTTCGTGCGTTAAGAACCTATCCGATGATGAAGAAACCTCAATCCTGGCGTATCGATGTGGGTGTGATCGCCGTCTACACTGTGCTGACGGTCGCGATGACGTGGCCGTTGATCGTGCACCTGGACACGCACTTTGCCGGGCAGAACATCGACGTGTGGATCAACCAATGGGCCACCTGGTGGACGGAACGGGCGCTGACTGAGGGGCGCAGTTTGTATTACACAGACTTGATGTTCTACCCACAGGGCGTCAGCCTCGCTTTCCACAGCTTTAGCCACGTGAACTCCGCCATTGCCGTTCTGTTGCGCCCCTGGGTGGGCGATCTGGCAGCACACAACGTCACGGTGATGTTGGCGCATCTCTTGAGTGGCTACGCGATGTTTTGCCTGGCGCGCTACGTGACGCGCTCACCCTGGGGCGCGTTCTTCGCCGGGCTGGTTTTTGCCTTCTATCCCTACCGGATGGCGGAGAGCGTGCATCCGGTGCTCGTCAGCACGCAATGGATGCCGCTGTACCTGCTCTTCTTCATACGCCTGGTCGAAGAGGGCCGGCGGCGTGACATCATCCCGGCTGCTTTCTTTGCGCTGTTGACGGCGTTGACCAGTTGGCACTTGTTGATCTTCACCGTCTTTATCTCTGTGGTGTATGGGCTGTACGTGATCGTGGCCGAGCGCCACCGTCTGGTCAAAGCCACGTGGGTAAATCTGGCCTTGCTGGTGGCCTTGACCGCTGTGCTGCTCGCACCTTTCCTGTATCCGCTGATCCGTGAACAACTGAGTGCCTCGCGTTCTTATGTAGGTGTGGCGTTGGAGGATGGCGCCGGTACAGACCCGTTGGTCTTCCTCCTTCCGGCGGAGCAACACCCGCTCTTCAAGTCCCTGGTCATTCCCTGGCACGCGCGCACGAAAAATACCCGGGCTGCTTATCTCGGCCTGACCGTTGTGGCGCTTAGTGTGATCGGTTGTCTCAAAACCTGGCGGCGCGCGCGTTTTTGGGCGCTGCTCGCGTTGCTGAGCATGGTTTTGGCGTTACCGCCGCGTTTGCAGATCGCCGGACATGTTTTCGACGTTGTGACGCCCTGGTCGGTCCCCATTGTGTGGCTGCTGCGGCATCCGTTCCGCTTCAATTTGCTGGTCGGCCTGGGGCTGGCCGTCACTGCCGGGCTTGGATTTTCGATGCTGCTCGCCGGTCTGGAACAGCGCTATCCCCGTTGGCGCACAGGCGTCGGGGTGGGGGCGTGTTTGCTCCTGTTGTTCGAATACCTCTACTTCCCCTTCCCTCTCACACCGGCGGTAGCTTCGCCCTATTACGACCGGTTGGCTGCTACCCCTGCCACGGGCGCGATCCTGGATTTGCCGATGGGCCGCGATCCCACCCGTTACTACCTGTATTACCAGATGTTGCACGAACGGCCTTTGATCGAAGGCATTGTCTCGCGCACTTCGCCCGAAGCATACACCTTCATCGAGGCGACGCCGGTTTTGCGCGCGTTGCGCGCGTGCGGCGACCGCGCCTTGCCGCCCGTCGATCTGTCGTTCTGGCGCGACGATATGGCAGCGTTGGGAATCGAGGCCGTCATCGTCCACAAGGACCTCGTACCGGCATCCGCCCTGGCGCTGTGGGCCGACATGCGGACGTCCCCGCCTGACTACGAAGATGACGCCATCGCCGTGTACCTCGCCGGTGGAGAAACGGCGTCGCGGGTTGATGCGCCGCAGCTTCTCGAAGGCTGCATGGCCGTGCGCCCTGTCGCTACGGAGCCGCTTCTGGCGCAGCCGGGCACCGCGCCGGAAGTTGCGCTGGAATGGATCGCCGGCACCAGGCCGCAGGAGGATGCCATGCTCGCCCTGGCGCTGGTGGATGAACGTGGTGTGGTCAGACGCCGCTTTTATCAAGAGGTCGTGCCGGGTGTTTCGTTGCAGACGTGGCAGCCGGGCAAGCGCCACGTGGAACGTTATGCCGTGCCACTCGATCCGTTGCTTTCCGCCGGAACCTACACGCTGGAGGCGACCTTGACGCCGCCGCGCCGGGATCGGGAACCGCTCCTCTCCGCGCGGGTGGCGACGCTTGAGATTGTGGCGGATGAGGAAAGCGGCGCGCCGTTCACGACCGTATCGAACGTGACGGACGTGGCTTATGGCGATGACCTGCGCTTGCTGGGCTACGATCTCGAAAGTGGCGCGGAAACGCTCTTTCTGCGGCTGCGCTGGCGGGCTGAACGCCCTATCGCGGTAGATTACAAGTTCTTCGTCCATATCTACGCGCAGATCGATGCCGCCCCGGTCGCGCAGGTGGATGCGATGCCCCAACAGTGGACGTATCCCACCCGTTGGTGGACGGTGGGGCAGATTGTCACCGACGAGATGACGGTCGCGCTTGACCATCTTCCCTCAGGGCGTTATCGGGTGGGGATTGGCGTCTACGATCCGCAGACAGGCGTGCGGTTGGCGATTGCCGGCGCGCCGGCTGGATTTACGATAGATAGCGGCAGGCTCCTGCTGCCGGAGGAGATTGTGCGGTGAAAATCGAGCGTTGGGCGATTATCGTTATACTGCTGTTGGCGGCGGCGTTGCGTTGCGTTGATCTGGAGCGCGTGCCGCCGCCGTTCAACGTGGATGAGGCGGTCAACGCTTACGACGCCTATTCGCTGCTCACCACCGGGCGCGACCAGTGGGGCAATCCCTGGCCTGTCACGTTCCGCGCGTTCAACGACTACCGCCGTCCCGCCACGATCTACACCGCGATGCCCTTTCTGGCCGTGTTCGGCCTGACCATTTATGGTATCCGCGCGATGGCGGCTTTCTGGGGCTGGATGACGGTGTTGTTCACCTATCGCCTGGCCCGCGATTTGTTTGGGCAGCGGGCGGGAGTGGGGGCGGCGCTGCTGCTGGCACTCTCGCCGTGGCACATCGCCTTCTCGCGGTTGGGCGTCGAAGTCTCCGGGCCACTGCTGTTTACGCTCGTTGTCGGGCTGGACTGCGGCTGGCGCTGGTACCGCTCGCGCCGACCTGCATGGTTGATTGCGGCTGCCGTGGCCTTCGGATTGTCGTTCTACACCTACACCACGGCCCAGGCGTTCACGCCGTTGTTGCTGTTGGCGGTCGCCGTCATTTTCCGGCGCGAACTCTGGCCACAGCGCCGCGTGGCATTGCTGGCGATGGCGCTGGTGATCCTCGTCGCTGCGCCTCTGGCGTTCACGATTCTGCGCACTGCGGATAGCTGGAACCGGATGAACGCCATTTCGATCTTTGCCGATCCCAACGCGCGTGGGTGGCGCACAGTGCTGGCGCAATGGGTGGGGCATTTCGCGCCGGACTACCTCTTTCTGTGTGGGGATGCGCAGCCCGTGCATCACGCGCCCGGATTTGGACAGTTGTACTGGATCGAAATGGTGCTTATCCCACTCGGCCTGCTTGGTTTGCTGCGTTGCCGGGATCGCCGGGCGGCGTTCCTGCTGCTGGCGTGGATCGCGTTGGGGCCGATCCCGGCGGCGCTTACCCGTCAGGACATGGGAACGGCGAATTCTATGCGTGGCATTGCCGGACTGCCCGGCTGGGCTATCCTTTCTGGCCTGGGTTTGGCGTTGCCGTGGAAACTCCCCAATCCGTTAAAATCCGTTCAATCCGTTGACAAACTCAAACCGGCTCTGGCGGGTGTGTTGATCGGCGCGCTGGCCTGGAACGCCGGCTTGGTCCTGCACAACTACTTCACCGTCTTCCCGGTTGCTCACGCGCGCGACTTCGAGTATGGCATCCGCGAGGCGATGGACTATGTGCTGGCCCACGAGGACGACTATGACGTCATCGTGCTCACCGACTGGATCAGCCAGCCGCACATCTTTGCCGTGTTCTTTCAACAATACCCGCCGCGACTTTTTCAGGCGAATCACGCACCGTATGGAACGCAGCTTTCGGAGAAGCTTCAATGGTGGGGAACGAAGTACCGTACCGGCAACGTCGATGAG
>JAIOAS010000354.1 GCA_019873725.1 Chloroflexota bacterium
GAGCTTGACTTGAAGCACGCGAAGATCACGGCGTTCGGCAGTACGTGCCGCGTGGGCGTGCAGCCACAGGATGACGCGAACATCCAGGCTTTGATGAACGCCGGCACGCCCGTCGTGGCGCTTGTCGGCAAAAGCTGGACGCTGCACGTCACCGACGTGTTGCGCGCGACGCCGGAGGAAAACCTGCGCATCATCCGCGAGAGTGTGGCGTATTTGAAAGGACAAGGCAAAGAGATCGTCTACGATGCCGAGCACTTCTTCGACGGCTACAAGGCCGCTGCCGATTATGCGCTCGATACGTTGCGCGCTGCCGTTGCGGGCGGGGCGGACGTGCTGGTCCTTTGCGACACGAACGGCGGCACTATGCCGTGGGAGATTGCTGAAATCGTCGGGGAGGTAAAAGCTACTTTCCCCGACGTTGTTTTAGGCATCCATACGCACAACGATGGCGGTGTGGCGGACGCAAACGCGCTGGCAGCGGTGCGCGCGGGTGTCGTCCACGTGCAGGGAACGCTCAACGGCTACGGCGAGCGCTGTGGCAACGCCAACATGTGCACGCTCATCCCCAATCTCGAACTGAAGATGGGCTTGCGGGCGTTGCCGGAGGGCAACCTGGCGAATTTGACGCGGACGGCGCACGCGGCGGCCTCTATCGCCAACCAGACGCCGTATCGCCACGCGCCCTACGTGGGACGGAGCGCCTTCGCGCACAAGGGCGGCATTCACGTCGCGGCGCTGCGGCGCAATCCGAGCAGCTACCAGCATGTGAACCCTGATTGGGTGGGCAATACGTCGCGGGTCGTCGTCTCGGAACTTTCGGGCAAGGGCAACCTGTTGAGCAAAGCCGAAGAGGCCGGCATCCCTCCTGAAGAATTGCGCAATCTGCCGGACGTTTTGCAGCGGATCAAGGCGTTGGAACACAAGGGCTTTACCTTTGAAGGGGCGGATGCGTCGGTGGAAATGATGTTGTACCGCTCGCGCGAGGGATACAAGCCGCCGTTCGAGATGATTGACTTTATGGTGGTGGTGGAACACCGCGAGCGGCGCGGCTTGTTCGCCGAAGCGACGATGAAGCTGCGGGTGGGCGATCAGATCTTCCACACGGCGGCAGAGGGCAATGGCCCGGTCAACGCGCTGGATGCGGCGCTGCGCAAGGCGCTCGTGCCGGTTTATCCGCGTTTGGCCGAATTCGATCTCGCCGATTACAAGGTTCACATTCTCGATGGCGAGGCGGGCACGGCGGCAACGACGCGCGTGCTCATCGACGTGCAGAACGGCTCGAAGCGTTGGAGCACCGTCGGTGCCTCGACGAACATCATCGAAGCCAGTTGGTATGCGCTGGCGGACGCAGTGGAGTACGGGTTGATGATTTTGTCGAAAGGGTGATCGGGGCTTCCATTTACCGCAAACTGTATTACAATGAGTATACAATGGCTATACAAAGTTATCGTAGGAGGCAAACAATGGTAAAGGAAGCCGTCGTATCCGCTCGCGTTGACCCGAAATTGAAAACGAATGTCGAGCAGGTCTTCAAGGCCTTGGGATTGACGACCACGCAGGCGATTACGCTGTTTTTCAAACAAGTTGAATTTTGGAACGGGTTGCCTTTTGAGGTCAAGATTCCGAATCAGGACACGGTGCAGGCACTGGAAGAGGCTCGTGCCCGTCAGAATCTGGTGACCTTCAACAGTCTGGATGATTTGTTGAGCGACCTGGAAATATGACGAAATCAATTAGCCGGACAGCGCAATTCAAGAAAGATGTCAAATTGGCGCAAAAGCGCGGGAAAGACATCGACAAACTTAAGGAAGTTTTAGAGTTGCTTGTCAACGGATTGCCCTTGCCGGCTAGATTCCGTGATCATCTATTGATTGGGCAATACAAAGGAACTCGCGAATGTCATCTCGAACCAGATTGGTTACTGATTTATGAAGATTCCGAGGAAGAAGTCGTGCTAATCCGTACCGGTTCTCACAATGACCTGTTTGAATAAGATGAACTCAATTCGTCCATGCACTGAAGCGGATTTCGAAACGATGTACGCCATTATCAATGACGCGGCGCAGGCGTACCGGGGCGTGATTCCGGCGGACCGCTGGCACGAACCGTATATGCCGCGTGAGGAACTCCGTCACGAGATCGAGGCGGGCGTGCGGTTCTGGGGCTACGAGGAAGACGGTGTGCTCGTCGGCGTGATGGGCATCCAGGATGTGCAGGATGTCACACTCATCCGCCATGCTTACGTCTACACCGCGCGGCGGGGACAGGGCATCGGCAGTAAACTGTTGACCCATCTGCGCACTCTGACCGAGCGGCCCATTCTCATCGGCACGTGGGCTGCTGCGACGTGGGCGATTCGATTCTATGAGAAACACGGCTTCCGGCGGGTCTCGTGGGCGGAAAAGGAGCATCTGCTGCGCACGTATTGGGATATCCCAGAGCGGCAGGTGGAAACGTCGGTGGTACTAAAAGAAGATATGTTATACAAATTATGAAAATGTTGTCTTAAACGGCACTTATGATATACTTGTGATATAGATTGTATATCAGGAGGTGAAAATGTATACCGCCACAATATCTCCAAAGGGTTGGGTGGTTATTCCCAAAGATTTGCGAAAAAAGTATGGTTTGGAAAAGGGACGCCGTGTCCAGGTCGTGGAGTATGCGCAGGCATTGGTATTGGTACCTTTGTCGAATGATCCTGTAGCCGCCTTGTACGGGATGTTAAAAGACGAGCCCTCGTTGACGGCGGATTTATTGGCAGAGCATAATCGCGAACGGATGAAGGAGGATGCCAAAGGTGGCTAAAACTTATGTCCTGGACTCTTTTGCCATTCTCGCCTTACTCAATCGAGAGTCGGGCGGCGCTGTTGTCGCTGATCTCTTGCAAAAAGCGCAAACCGGCGAACTAAAAGTATTGATGCCGTGGATCAACGTCGGCGAAGTTGCTTACATTGTTGAAAGACGCAGTGGGGTGGGGCAAGTCTATCAGGTTCTAGGCAATCTCGAAACTGCCAAGATTGATTTTGTCGCTGCCGATCGGACACTGACGCTTGCCGCAGCACATTTGAAAGCGCAGTATCCATTGTCATACGCAGATGCTTTTGCGGCTGCGTTAGCTATGCTCGAAAAAGCGATTTTGTTGACTGGCGATCCAGAATTTCGAGCTTTAGAGAAAGAGATAACAATTCAATGGCTCGTGTAAATCAGTTGAAAGGATAAGTGATGCCCGATCAATGTCCGGAATGTTACAGTTATGACGTTGCCACGATGAAGTTCGGCAACCTTTTCCTCTGGATCGGCATGTCGCTAGGGGTGAACGGGGTCCTTGTATTCGTGGTTATCTCCGGCGTCGTGGAGAATGTGCTTCCGTGGATCATCGGCTTGATGCTTCTGGATACGCTGATCATGTTGCCATTGCTGGCTACATTGCGCAATCGCAGCCAGTATGGCGGCGCGACATACCGGTGCCGGGCGTGCGGGCACACGTGGTCGGAGGCGTCTGTGGAGCAGCAGGCAACCCAAATGACAGGTTTTGATACGACAGGCGCGTCGCCCTTTGCGACCTCGGCTGCGGATTTTCAGATGACGGTGCAGGACGTGTTCTCGATCAAAGGGCGCGGCACGGTCGTTACCGGTACGGTGGAAGCGGGCATGGTGACAAAGGGGATGACGGTTGAAATTCACAGCCAGTCCGGTGTCACCCAGACGGTGGTGGATGGCGTCGAGATGTTCCGCCAAGTCACCGGGCAAGCCGGCGCCGGAGATAACGTCGGGCTGTTGCTGCGTGATGTAGGGAAGTACGATGTGCATCGCGGGGATGTGTTGCGAGGCAGAGGGTAAGATGTCCGACAAACTTATGCGTGTTGCCGAACCGGGATTGTTATATGTGTGGCCTGGAAAGGTTGAGACTTTCGAGCCGCCGCTAGTTCCGGTAGAAGTTGCCGACCTGCCGCAGCAGTATTTACTGTTAGGTCAGATTGCGCCACAGTGGGTCGTTCTACGCCCGCTGCCGGTCACATTGGAGCGCGATACAGATGGCGCTTACATTGTCAGCGATGCCCTTTTCTGTGTGTAT
>JAIOAS010000355.1 GCA_019873725.1 Chloroflexota bacterium
GATCTCGTCGATGGCGGCGCGCGCCAGCCGCAAGAACTGCGCCAGCCCCACCGTCTCGTCCGGGTTGGCGATGTCGATGAGGTGGTGCGGCATCTGCGCGCGCTCCGCAGGCGTGGGCTTCGCCGTGCCGATGTCCATGCCGCGGTAGAACTGCCGCGAATCGGCGGAGACGACCTCGGCGGGGAACGTCTCGCCCAGCGCCAGGGCGAGCGCCGTCTTGCCGACGGCAGTCGGCCCGACGATGGCGACGACAGGAATCAAGGCTTCTGTTTCCATACGGGCGATTGTACTGTATTTCACAAGATTGGCATAGACGGTTTTGGGCGTACAATTACGGAATGTGGGCGAACTTGCGGTGCTGCCCTGACCGTGAAAATGACCGCAGGATGACGCGACGACCGACTGTCAGACTATGTGCTTAGGAGGATAAAAATGAATGTGCATTGGAGAGTTTTACTGGGTGTCTGGGTTTGTGTGATGTTGGTGACCGGCTTGTTGTCGCCAATGCGTCTCAACCACGCGGCCTACTCGGCGCCGGTAGCACCGGAGGAGCTTGTACCGCCTCAGAGCGCACCAGAAGCGGGACCGCCACTGCGCTTGACTGCCGGGACGTTCGACCCGCTACGCGACGCGGGACCAGGTCGCTCGACTGCGGCCTTGCAACTCTCCGCCTATCCCGACGGCGGGGCGGGTTACTATCTGGTCCAATTCCAGGGGCCGATTGTGGATGCAGATGTGCAGGCGTTGGAGGCCGCGGGCGTAGAGGTCTTCGACTACATCCCCGACTATGCCTTCATCGTCAAGATGGACGATGCCGGGCGCGCTGCTGTCGCGCAGATGGCGCGGATTCGCTGGGTGGGCCTCTACCAACCGGCGTATCGGCTTGCGCCTGACCTGCTGGCCCGCGCCGTAGCCATCGAGAGCGAGGGTGTGGCGGTGGATGCGGAGCCGCTCACGCTCGTCGTCAGCATCTTCCGCGGAGAGACACTGATGTCGGTGGGCGCTGCGATCCAGAGCCTGGGCGGCGTCATCCTCGATCAAAGCCAGACGACCTGGCAGAGCAAGGTCAAGGTGACGCTTCCCGCTGGCGCGCTGGCCGCACTGGCGGCTATCCCCGGCGTGCGCTGGGTAGAACAGGCTCCGCAGTGGCAGTTGCACAACGAACTGTCGGACAACATCATGGGCGTGCGTCCGGTCTGGACCAACCAGGGCTTGTACGGCGCCGGGCAAATTGTCGCCGTGTGCGACACCGGCCTGGACCAGGGTTCGACCGCACCGGCCTCGCTGCACGACGACTTTGAGAATGGCAGCGGCGTCTCTCGAGTGCTGGCGCTGTACGATCTGGTCGGCGGCGGCGACGGCGCTGAGGACCGCAACAGTGGACACGGCACGCACGTCGCCGGTTCGGTGCTCGGCAACGGTGATCTCTCCGGCGCGACACCCTCTTCACACACCTACCCGGAGACGGCCTACGTGGGCATGGCGCCGGAAGCCAGCCTGGTTTTCCAGGCTGTGGAAGACGATGGGGGCGATTTGAGCGGCATTCCACTGGATCTGAATAACCTCTTCCCCCAGGCTTACGCCGCTGGAGCCAGATTGCACAGCAATAGTTGGGGCGCGAATGTCAACGGTGAGTATACGACCGACTCTGAAGCGGTAGATCAGTACATGTGGGAGCACAAGGACTTTACTATCTTTTTCTCGGCGGCGAATGAGGGCGTCGATGCCAACGCGAACGGCGTCGTCGATCTCTATTCCCTGGGGAGCCCGGCGACGGCGAAGAACTGTGTCACCGTCGGAGCGACGGAGAACAATCGACCGACGTTCACTGCCATCTGGGGCAGCGGCAGTTGGGAAGTGAAATATCCGGTGAATCCCATCCACGACGACAAGATTGCAGACAACATCGCCGGTATGGCCGCGTTTAGCAGCCGCGGCCCGGTCTTGGACTACCGCTACAAGCCGGATGTGGTCGCGCCGGGGACGTTTATCGCCTCTACCCGCTCGGCGCTGGAAATTGAGGGGGGGTGGGGCGTGATTGACACGAATTATATGTATATGGGCGGCACCAGTATGTCCACACCGCTGACGGCGGGCGCGGCGGCGATCGTGCGCCAGTTCTACACTGACGTCAAGGGGCACACCACGCCGTCGTCTGCCTTGATCAAGGCCACGCTGATCAACGGAGCGGTGGACATCTATCCTGGCCAGTATGGCACCGGCGCGACGCAGGAAATACCCACCACCCGGCCTACGAACGTCGCCGGGTGGGGGCGTGTCGATATTCAGAACAGCATCTTCCCCACCGCCCCGCGCGTGATGAATTACGTAGATCAGACGAGCGGCCTGAGCACCGGCGCTTCGCACGTCTACAACTACCAGATTACCGGTTCTGCGCAACCGTTCCGTGTGACACTGGCGTGGACGGACTACCCCGGCTCCCCCGCGGCAAATGGTGCGCTGGTCAACGACCTGGACCTGACCATCGGCGGCCCTGGCGGGACAACCTACTATCCGAACAGGGCGCTCAATAGCAACGGTTCGGCCTCCTCGACATACGACCGCGTCAACAACGTGGAAGGCATCGATATTGCCAGTCCGGCGACCGGCATATACACCATCACGGTGAGGGGGTATAATGTCCCGCACGGGCCGCAGCCCTACGCCCTCATCGTCTCCGGCATTTTCACCACCGTGAACACCGCGCCGGTGATCGCCGGGTTGCCGGATCAAGTTCTGGGTCTTAACGAGAGCAAGGACAACGCCATCGACCTGTGGAGCTATACCTTCGATGCTCAGGATTCTGACGCCGATCTCACCTTTGCTATCGCCAATACGCCCCCGGCTGGCGCGGGGATCACATTGGACTCCGACCGCTACATCGACATCAACCCGGCGCCGGGCTATCTGGGCACCGTCCCGGTGACGGTTATGGTGATGGATACCGGCGGTCTGACAGACACCGACAGCTTTATGATCACGTTTACTGAAATTGAAACGCAGTATATCTTCTTGCCGTTGGTGCTGAGGAACCACGGCTGTAATACTACCATACCTAACGGCAATTTCGAGAGTGGCCCCGCGATCTGGAGCCAGTATTCGACTCATGGATGGCCCTTGATTATCAATTCCAATTTCCCCGGCACGATCACGCCGCGAAGCGGCAGTTGGGCCGTCTGGTTGGGTGGCGAGTATGATGATGTCTCTTTCATTCAGCAACAAATTGTCGTGCCTGCCTGCGCTCCCTACCTGTCCTATTACCACTGGATTGCCTCAGGGGATGTTTGCGGTTTTGACTTTGGGGGAGTCATAGTCAACGGGAAGGTAGTTGATGTTTACACGCTTTGCGAGGGCACAAGTACCGGCGGGTGGGTGAAACGTGTCGTCAATTTAAGCGCCTATTCCGGGCAATCGGTATCGCTCCAAATTCGCGCTGAGACGGATGATTCACTTAACAGTAATCTGTTTGTAGATGATGTTGCCTTCCAGACCAGTGCGGCGGTGCTACAGAATGTCCCACTGGCATTGGATGGGCGCGAGATGCAACCACGCACGTCAGTGCTCACTTTGATTCGTGGTAGCTTGGAAAAGCCGGTTGCTGTGGAGCGGATGTTGAGCTTTGATCGTTCTCGGTGAGACTTAATTGGTGAGGCTGCGATGCTGTTGCGGGCGCTAAGCGCCTGCAACAGCCTTTATAAAACTTCCCACGGCTCACTCTCTGGGTCGAGATACATCGTGATCCGTTGCAGCCGTCCTGCGCCATCGAGTGCCACGGCCACGAAACTGACGTGCCAGGCGATGTCGTCTGCCTCGTCTGTCCCTTGCGCGCTGAGATAGCGCCGGGCGACGGCCTCCATGCGCGCGAATTTGCGCGGCGTGAGCGATTCCTCCGGACTGCCGAAGCCCTCGGCGCTTCCCCGGCCTGTTTCTCGCCGGGTGCGCACCTCGACAAAGTACCACTCGCCAGCCCGTTGCGCGATCAGGTCCGCTTCACCCTCAGGACAATGCCAGTTCTGGGCGACAATGCTGAAGCCACGTTGCCGCATTGCCTCAGCCGCGAGCGCCTCACCCCGCCGT
>JAIOAS010000356.1 GCA_019873725.1 Chloroflexota bacterium
GTGCCCAGCCGCAGCGTTGCCGCCACCAGGAGCACGAGCGTCATGCCGAACAGGTAATAGCGTTTCATCAAGGGGTGATTATACCTTCAAGAGGGTAGACTACAAAAGTCTGCGTTACAATTGAACGCGGATCTGGCGATCCGCTTGAAGCAAAAGGGATAATCATTCTTGCTCCGCAGCATTTGTCCTATATACCCACAAGACTTTTGTAGCCTGACTGTGAGAGTATAGTATAATCCAGTAGCAGCGGATTGTGATCCGCCGTGAGCGATGCGATGAACAATGGGCATGGCGCTAATCTAAACGAAGGATTTATCGAACAATGATCCAACATCTGAAAGATTTGTGGGCGTACCGCGAGCTGGTTTACAACCTTGTGGTGCGCGATCTCAAGGTACGTTACAAAAATTCGCTACTGGGTATCTTCTGGTCGTGGTTGAACCCGTTGCTGATGATGCTGATTTTTACCTTTGTATTTGGCTATATGTGGCGTAACCGCACCATCGACAATCCACACATCCTCTTTCTGAGCGCGCTGCTGCCGTGGAACTTCTTTACCGGCGCGGTAATGGGGGGGATTCCAAGCATCGTGGGGAACAGCCATTTGGTGAAGAAGGTTTACTTTCCCCGCGAGACGCTGCCCATCGCGGTGGTGTTTTCCAATCTGGTCAATTTCCTGATCTCGCTGCCGGTGCTGCTGCTGCTGATCGTGATTTCGGGCGTGCCGTTGACGGGGTGGCTGTTGTTCCTGCCGATCCCCATTCTGATTCAGTTGACGTTTGCGTTGGGCATCGTACTGTTTCTTTCGGCGTTGGAAGTCTTCTACCGGGACACGCACATGCTGATGGATGTAGGCATGCAGGCGTGGTTCTTCCTGACGCCGATTGTGTACACCTTCCGCGATTTGCCGGAGAAGGTCACGCTGCTGGGGATTACCTTCAATCCACAGGTGTGGCTTTTCCGGCTCAATCCGATGGCGTCGATCATCAACACGTACCAGGATATTCTGTACAACGGGACGCTTACGCGGTTGGATTTTCTGGCCCGCACGGCGGTGACGGCGTTTATTATTCTGGTATTCGGCTATTGGTTTTTCTTGAAGTTTAGCCGTCGCTTTGGCGAGATGGCGTAAAAACAAGGGGGCTACTATGCGCGACACATTCGATATATGGGAAATTCCCCGGCCCAAAGAGAAGTACATGCTTGCCGGGTGGCATCAATGGGCCGACGCCGGGTCGATTTCGTCGGGCCTGCCGCAGTATCTCATCGATAAGTTGAGCGCGCGGCGTATCGGCGAATTGGATTCGGACGATTACTACCTGTTCCAGATTCCAGGCACGCACCACTTTTTACGGCCACAGATTAAGCTCGAAGAGGGCTACCGGCAAGCGATGTCCACGCGCAACAACGAGTTTTTCTATGCGGGCAACGACGAGAAGGGACTGGTGATTTTCCTGGGGGAAGAGCCGCACATGCGCGTCGAGCGGTACGCCGAGGCGTTCTTCGATGCCGTGCAAACCCTGGGCGTCAAGCGGGTGGTCGCCGTCAGCGGGGTGTATGGGGCTGTGCCGTATGACAAAGACCGCGAAGTGTCGTGTGTTTACAGCCTCAAGGAGATGCAGGACGAACTGGCACGCTATGCGGTGCGTTTTTCCGACTACGAAGGCGGTACAACGATCTGCGCGTATCTGGCAGATCAGGCCGAACAACGCGGGATCGAATTCGTTGTCTTCTACGGTTTCGTGCCGGCCTACGATTTCTCGCAAATTTCCGAGACGGTGCATGGCTTTAGCATCGAGAATGACTTCAAGGCCTGGTACGACTTGCTTAAGCGGGTCAATCACATGTTCAACCTCACCCTGGATTTAACGGAGTTGAAAATTGAAAGTGAGCGCTTATTCAACTCCATCGAAACCGAGATCGACCGGTTGGAGGGGGAAACCCCGGACCTGCATATCCGCGAATACATCGAGAGTCTGTCGGAGGACTTCACGGAAAAACGCTTCATCCCGCTCGGTGACATGTGGACGCGGGGGCTGCGCGATCTGTTCGACGGCAACGGCGGCGGTCAGCAAGTTTGACAATCGCCTTAGTTGTGGTACACTCCCTGCGTTGCCGGAGCAGCCCGGTGGTTGCGGGGCTGTAGCTCAGCTGGGAGAGCACTACAATCGCACTGTAGGGGTCAGGGGTTCGAATCCCCTCAGCTCCATGAGGGCCTTAGTGTGGCCTGAGATGGTCGTTAGGCAAAGTTCAAGGCAGTTTTGGGCCTGTAGCGCAGTTGGGAGCGCACCACAATGGCATTGTGGGGGTCGAGGGTTCGAATCCCTCCAGGTCCACTCATGATGCTCACCTTCTTCGGTGAGCATTTTTTATCTTTGCGCCTTCCTCTTTTCTTGCAAACTCGTCAGTCTACGGACCATGCATGCTTCACGGGAGGATACCATGCGCCAGAAACTCTGCATTGTGTATCTGGGGCTCCTCGTCCTTCTCAGCGCGCCTCGTTCTTTCGTGCTGCCGGTTCAGGCTTTGTCCGGTCAACTGCCGTTGCAGAGTGCCGCACCCCTGCCCCCGGCAAGCGCCCCGCTCAACGCAACCATCTTCTACACTACCACCATCACCATCCCCACCTATCCCTACGCGGCCTATCTCTACGACGCCTACAATCCCACGTACAATATGACCTATCCCAAGCTGGATTGGACCGCCTACAACGCCGCCAATCCCACCCCCATGCCACAGGAGTACGAGCTTTTGGTGATGGAGAACGACTATCTCATCGTCACCGTCTTGCCGGAGTTAGGTGGGCGGGTGTACCAGCTTATCGATAAGGCGACCGGACAGAATCACCTTTACCAGAATCCCGTCATCAAGCCGACGCATTGGGGGCCGCCGGAACAGGGCTGGTGGCTGGCGGCGGGCGGCATCGAGTGGTGCCTGCCCGTGGACGAGCACGGCTACGAGTCGGGCATTCCCTGGGCGTGGACGGCCATCGTCGCCGGCGACGGGGTGACAATCACCGTCAGCGACACCGCCGCTACGAACCGGCTGCGGGCGCGCATCGCTCTCTTTTTGCCGGCGGAACGTGCGTATCTGGCGGTCACGCCGCACATCGAGAATCCCACCGCCGCCCCTATCGACTACAAATTCTGGAGCAATGCGATGCTGGCCCCCGGCAACGCGAACAAACCGGCGGCAGGGGTAGAATTCATCTTCAACGCGGCGGAAATGGCCGTCCATTCCACCGGCGACGCGCGCTTGCCCGGTGTCTGGCCCACCGTGCCTGGCGGGCCAGACTATCGCTTCACATGGCCGGTTTACAACGGCGTGGATTATTCGCGGCTGGGCAACTGGCGCGAGTGGCTCGGCTTCTTCGAGTATCCGCAGGCGGCAGCGGATTTCGTCGGCCTGTACAACCACGAGAATCAGGCTGGTGTCGCGCGCGTCTTCCCACGCGATGTGGCGCGTGGGGCGAAGGGCTTCGCCTACGGCTGGGCCGCGCCGCTCGATTGGCACCTCTGGACGGACGACGGATCCGCCGCCATCGAGCTGCACGGCGGCGTCGCGCCGACGTTCTGGGATACGGCGCATCTCAGCGCGGGTGAAACGCTGTCCTGGACCGAGGTGTGGTATCCCGTCAACGCGACCGGCGGGCTGAGGGCAGCCACGCGGGAGGCGGCGCTGCATCTCACCAAGGCGGACACCTATCTCGCCATCGCCTTGCACACCACCGCGCCGCGCCCTGCCGCCGCGAGCCATCTGGTGGTGTGGGAACGCAGCACATGCCAGGTGTTGCTGGATCGACTGTTGCCCGCGCTCACGCCTGCCGCGCCCTATTCCACGACAGCGGCCGCGAGCACGCTGTTGCTTGACCAACTCACCGTCGCCTGCGTGGACAGAGAGGGCAACGTATTGGTCTCCGCCGGGCCGGTGACGTGCCTGGAAGTGAAGCCGCGTCTGGCGTTGGAGACGACGCGGCGCGTGCTGCTGGCGGAGGTCAG
>JAIOAS010000357.1 GCA_019873725.1 Chloroflexota bacterium
TCCTGTCACTCTGCAATTGTTAAGGTCCACCGACAGTAAAGCCGATGCTGTGCCCCTCCTGCACCCCTGCATCGGCCCCGACAACTTAACAGCCCTCCTGCCAGTCTTGTCGCTGTCTATTGACGACTTTGTAGGCTACAGTTTACTACACTTTGTTTTCTTGTCAAGTTACTTCTTTTGTGTGTCCGGAGGATGGCCCAAGCCATTCCCACACACGAGGGCGAATTTTACCACGGGACGTTTTCTTGTCAAGTCAAAGCCGCTTCGCTTCTGAAAGCCGCTTCGCTTCTCGGCTGCTATTGGCCGTTTTCCCACAACGACATCCGCAAGACTTCAACCTCAGCCCGCATAAAGTAGCGCCGGTAGGCCGCGATCTCATCAAGCAAAGCGCCAAGCTGGGCTGCAATACGATCGGCGTGCTGGTCAATGCAGTCACCGCCGGCGTGGAGCAGAACGCTATCGGCGGCTTCAGCCACGACGGTAATATGGCCCCGCGCTTCGAGCCAGGCCAGGGCCAGCCGGACTGCCGATTCGCGGTTGGCCGTCAGCGCGGCTACGCGCGGGATGTCCACACGCCCTCCGGTGTTTTTCAGGGCGTATTTTGCCACACCCGCGACGTACTTCAAGAAAGGCTCCAATTGTTCCAACCCGGGAGTCACACCGAAGAGATAGACTTTTGTAGGCGACACTCTCGCCAGCGCCGCATGCAGTACGTCGGGACCTGGCGGCAATGTCCAGATGACGAGCGTTGTAGCCGGGATAAGTGCGTGACGGTCACCGCCGGGAATGTCCA
Organism: Chloroflexota bacterium; assembly: GCA_019873725.1. Classification (GTDB taxonomy): domain Bacteria; phylum Chloroflexota; class Anaerolineae; order B4-G1; family SLSP01; genus DSWT01. The sequence continues at coordinate 794 of JAIOAS010000357.1, forward strand.
CGGCGGATGGCCCCTCACGCCAGATTTGCAGGTCCGGTGCGGTCAGTAGCGGCTTGAGTAAGGTGAGGGGATGCGGTTCGCGGCGGTAATCGACGAGTTCAAGTTGTGGGCGTTCGACCACCACACCGGCGGTGGACGGTACGATCTCACGGGTGTCCTCCCACACAATTTGCAGTTCGCGCTGTCCCCGAAAGTCGTTGACGCGCGTACTGTAGGCCAGATCGAACGGGCCTTCGGGCAATGTAGCACCGTCCCACCGCCACCACACAACCTGCTGCGCGATGCCGCCGGTATCTTCCACAGAGAGCAGCAGGTGCCGCCCGTCACGCCCCAGGGGACGGTGCGCTGTCACCCGAACGTTACGCGTCGCCAGAATGAGGGAAGGATTGCCCGGTCCAAAAGGCGCAAGTCGTTCCAGGTCGGCCAGAAATCCCAGCGACAGGTCCGCAAAAGGCACGTAGCCATCAATCTGCAGCGTAGGTTGGGGTGGCGCTGCGCCAATCTGCGCTTTGACCGCCCGCGCCAGGCCCCGCCGGAAGGCGGGAATGTCATCGGCAGGCAGCGATAGGCCGGCAGCCATGGCATGACCACCGTAACTGCGCAGCAAATCGCGTTGCGTCGCCAGGGCTTCGGTGATGTGACATCCTTCGACGGAACGCGCGGAGCCGTGCCCTATCCCGTCCGGCGAGATGGCAATTAGCACGGCGGGCCGGTGGTATTGCTCGACCAGGCGATTGGCAACGATGCCGATCACGCCAACCGGCCATTCCGGGGCCGCCAGAACGAGTACGGCCTCATCCAATAACGTCGGGTTTTGCGCAATTTGATCCTGCGCCGCCGCGAAGACCTGGTCGCCGAGCATCTTGCGCCGGTCATTCAAGGCTTCTAATTCGGAGGCGAAGATGCGCGCCTGGGTGAGATCGGTCGTCGTCAAGAAATCAACGATGACGTTGGCATCGCCCATCCGGCCCAGCGCATTGAGACGCGGCCCCAAAGCGAAGCCGATGTGCTCTTCGCTCAGGTATGCCGGGTTGATGCGCGCCAGCTTCATCAGTTCTTGTAAACCCAATCGCTCGGTCTGTCGGAGGACGGTCAAACCACGTTGCAGGAGATAGCGGGTGTCACCATCCAGCACGGCTACATCGGCGACGATGCCCAGCGCGACCAGATCGAGGTGTTTGGTGGCTTCAGCGGCGCGTCCAGCGCGAGCATAGAGTGCTTCCGCCAGTTTGTAGGCGACACCGACGCCCGGCAACGAGGCCAGGGGGTGTATGGGAGGCAGCAAATGCGGGTTGACGATGGCGTAAGCAGAAGGGAGTTCTGCAGGTAGCTCATGGTGGTCGGTCACGATAACATCTACACCGCGCCCGCCGGCATACGCAACCGCTTCATTCGCATCGATGCCGGTATCGCAGGTGAGGATGAGTTGCACGCCTTGATCCAGCACGCGCTCCAACGCGGGGACTTTGATCCCGTGGGATTCCGAGGCCCGCACGGGGATGTAATGGATGACCCGCGCCCCCAGATCGCGCAACGTTGCCACCAACACCGTCGTCGCCGTTTGCCCGTCGACGTCGAAATCGCCCCAGACGCAGATCGTTTCTCCGGCGTGGATGGCGCGCTCGATGCGGTCGATGGCAAGCGCCAGGTTGGGCAGCGCAGTGGGTGGGGTTGGGGTATAGGCGTCCGCATTCAAAAAGGCGCGCGCCGCTTCCACCGTCTTCACCCCGCGCCGTACCAATGTCTCGGCAACCAGGGGATGTCCGCCGACAAACTCGGCCAGCGCCGGAGGAACGGCAACGGGCTCAGGGTCTAGCCAACGTCTCATAGGAGTGTTGTGCATGATGCGTGAAAGAAAGTTTTCCCCAATGACGCCAGGGGGATCAGGACGCAGATTCCCGCCGATTCACGCAGATCGTTTTAAGATCGCGGGAATCTGCGTCCAACATCTTCTCACGGATCACGCAGTATATATCACGCGGCTATTTCGCCTTGCCCTGATTGGCAACAGCCTGCATGGCCTGTTTGACCGCCTCAGGGTCAGCCAGGTATTCGCTCTTGATCGGGTGCAGGTCGGCATCCAGATCGTAGACCAGGGGGATACCCGTGGGGATATTCAGGCCGATGATGTCGGCGTCGGAGATGTTATCCAGGTGTTTGACCAGCGCGCGCAAGCTGTTGCCGTGCGCCGCGATGACGACGCGCTTACCAGACTTGATGGTGGGTGCAATCACGTCATTCCAATACGGCAAGACCCGTTTGACGGTATCTTTCAAGCACTCGGTCACCGGCACATCGGCGGGATCAAGGTCTTGATAGCGCCGGTCGTGACCGGGCCAGCGAGGATCGTCCTTTTCCAGCGCGGGGGGCGCGATATCGTAAGCCCGCCGCCAGATAAGCACCTGATCTTCGCCATACTTGGCGGCGGTCTCGGCCTTGTTGAGACCCTGCAGCGCGCCGTAGTGACGTTCGTTCAGCCGCCACGAGCGATGAACCGGAATCCACATCAAATCCATTTCGTCGAGCACGATCCACAGCGTGCGAATCGCGCGCTTCAACACCGACGTGAAGGCCACATCGAAGGTATAGCCGGCTTCAAAGAGTGCCTGCCCACCCGCATGCGCCTCTTCGATGCCTTTCTCCGAGAGATCGACGTCGGTCCAACCGGTGAAGAGATTGGCTTTGTTCCATACGCTTTCGCCGTGGCGAATCAACACTAATTTATACATCTTACATACCTCCTGATAATCCGAAGTCTAAAGTCGAGAGTCTATCTAAATCTCTGCTGCGTATTGTACTAGTTGAGGGCGATTTTTCAACCCGTCAACGTGCTTGCCTGCAGGTCCGCGGCCTTATCCGAAGGGAAAGGCGACCCCATTCTCAAATGCCCCCGTCAAGTTCGCCGCCTTAGCCTCCCCGCCAATCTGCTGTACAATTGATAAAACGAATCACGAGCCTTTAGGAGGAAGATGAATTTATGGCCGACCTTTTTACACCACTAACCTTGCGTGGGCTGACGCTCCGCAACCGGATTTTGATGCCGCCGATGTGCATGTATTCGGCGGAACCAGACGGAGTCGCTACCGACTGGCATCTCTCACATTACCACGCCCGCGCACGCGGCGGCGTAGGGCTGATCCTGATGGAAGCAACCGCTGTGGAACCGCGCGGGCGCATCAGCATCAACGATTTGGGTTTGTGGGAC
>JAIOAS010000358.1 GCA_019873725.1 Chloroflexota bacterium
GACGCGGCTGGCCGTACACAAGCCCGACTGTTCCACCTGCGTCACACCCACAGCGCGCAACTGCGCCTCCAATGCTGCCGGTAAATCCATCATCCAATGTCCATCACACTGCGTCGCCACCTGCGCGCCCGCCGGCAACGCTGCCTGGATCGCCTTGACCACCTCAACGCCGACGCTGTAGTGCTGCGGGCCGATCGCCGGGCCGATGCCTGCCCACACATCCTGCGGGCGAGAGCCAAACGCCGCCGTCAGCGCCTGCACCGTTGCCGGGGCAACGCCTGCCGCGACGCCGCGCCAGCCCGCGTGGGCCAGTCCGACGGCGCGTTGAACGGGATCGTAGAACAAAACCGGCACGCAGTCGGCAAAGCGCAACAGCAGCGCTACCTCTGGCTCATCGGTAATCAACGCATCCGTCGCGGGAATGACCATCCCGCCATCCCGCGCGCGGACACGCACCACGTTTCGCCCGTGCACCTGGAACGGACTTACGACCTGCGCGCGGGTGATGCCGAAGGTGTCGAAAACGCGACGGTGATTTTCCTCTACCGCCCGTGGATCGTCGCCCACCGTGCTGCCCAGGTTCAGCGCCGCCCACTGACCTTCGCTGACCCCACCCAGGCGCGTGAGGCAGGCGTGAACAACATCACAGCCTGGCCCGGCAAACGTGTACCAGGCCAGGCCGTTGCGGTCAATGCGCTGCACTATTCGCGGCCCGCGATGGCACGAAACAGCGTCACGAGCACCATGCCCACCCAGGCGATGGCCCAGGCGCCCAACAGCATCCCGGCGAATGCGATCTTCTGCTCATCCATGATCGGCTCAACCTTAGTGCCGTCCGGGCCGACTTCGATGTAGGCAATGGGACGCGCGACGCCACCACCGCCGCCGCCACCACCACCGCCCGCGCCTTCGGCGTGGCACTCGCACTCACAGCTTTCATCGTGCTCGCAGCAGGCTCCCGCTTCGTCCTTATCCGCGCAGCAGCAGGCTTCTTTGTCGCCAGATTCGGCGCAGCAACATTCGCCTTGTCCGCCCATGCCCAAGCCGGCGCCAAAACCATAGGCGATTTCCGCCACCGGGATCAGCACCCGGTCCCCCACCGTCTCCGGTTTGCCAAAGACGGCATCCACGTTGATTTCGTCGCCAATCGAACCGATTTTTTCCAGCAAAGTCTTTAGTTCATCCATTGTGTCACTCCTCAAAATAGTCACATAGTCGTTAGTCTCAGTAGATCCAAAAATGCTCCGAGGGGATCGTCAGATCCCCGTTCTGGTCTGGATCTGGCGATCCAGTCACATACTCGTTAGTCTTGTAGTCGAAACACTGTTATCGTACTGCAGGGTGTGCGGCAGCACCGGCGTCTCCTCAAAATAGTCGCATAGTCGTTAGTCTTACGGTCAAATCGCTCAGCGTTTGCGCATAAGATGGAACAGCCCCATCAGCAGCACGCTCACCAGGGCGATGGCTGCGCCGGCAGCGGCCATTTGGCTCAGGGTGTTGGCGGTCACATTAGGGATTTCCAGCCAACGCGCACCCTCCGGCTCTTGGACAACCAGCGAGACCGGACGTGCTTTGACGAAGCGGAAAAAGCCACCCTCGCCGGCTTTGCCGCCTTCCACCGTCGTCACCAAAACGGAAGGGAGCAACCGGCGCTCCCCCACTACAATCGGCGTACCCGCAACCACGCGGATTTTCTGTACCGGTATCTGCATCGACCACCTCCATCAAGAATTGCCTCAGAGACCACAGCGTTCACAGAGAAAAGCTTATGAACATGCTGGTATTATAGCCCAGGCGCGAACGTGGGCAAGTGCTGGGGTATAGAACTATTGGGAATCGCTCGGGCCGGTCTCCGACCGCGCCCGCTCAACCCATGGCCTGGACCTGCGGTGGCACGGTCAGAGACCGGCCACAGCAAAGTATGATAAGCCCCGCTGCTGGCGGCTGAAGGCTGATCGCTACTCGCTCGCCTGCTTGTAAGAAGTTCAGGTTGGCGTACAATGCGCGGTGGTTATCGAAAACAAAGTTGGAGCATTGTCACAATGATAGAACAACTAGCGGCCCCGCCGCGCCAGAAGATTACCCGTGCCGTGTTGCTGCGCGCGGGCGCTGGATATGGGCTTTTGTTCGGTTTAGGGTTCGCGCTGTTTGTCTGGGGCTACGATGCGCTGGCGTTGAGCCGGAGTTCCGCCGATATGGCCTGGGCCAAACTCCTGCTCGGTTTGCCGTGCGCGCTCGTTATCGGCGGCATCGCAGGAACGGTAGGGGCGTGGTCGCCTTCTCTGCTGCTCACAACCTGCTTATGGGCCGTCGCGTTTGGAGGGATCGGCTGGCTCGCCGGGCATATCCCGTTCACCGGGATGAACTGGCTTGCCGGGATCATTGACCCGCGCTTCGCCGGATTGACGCCATGGCCTTACACAGAGGGCAGTGCCTTGCGCACACTGCTGGTCGTGATCGCCTACACGGTGTATGGGTTTGGCGTCGGCTACGTGGAGACGCTGGCGCTCGAATGGGCCTGGGATCGCACCACCCCGGCAGGCCGGATGAAGGTGAATGCGTGGGCCGGGCTGCTGGTGGCCTGGCTGGTGGCGCTGCCGCCGGTTTTCGTCCTGGACTACCTGGTGATGGCGGACGTCCGCACGCCACAAGTGCGCGTGGCAGACCTCATCGAGACGTACCTGGAGGGCGGCGAAGCCGCAGTGAACGCCGCGGGGCAGAACATCGCCGAGGCGCAGCGGTATGGGGCGCGATTCACACCGGAGTACACCCTTTACTTTTCGGGGTTCGATCCCACCGACAGGACGTTCTACACGGGCTACACGGATGTGGTCTTCGATACCGGCTTTGCGCTGCGGTGCAGCGTAAGGGGCGGTCGAGTCACATTCTGCGACGATCTTTCCCAAAAGCTCGACATGCGCGTCGGCCAGATGGTACAGGCGGCGAAGACAGGCGCGCGCCCGTGGCTGGAGGATAAAATGGAGACGTTCACCGTCACCGAGGCGGTGGTGGCGTGGCTCCAATCGCACCAGGCACAACTCAGCGACACTTATCGCGTCACGATCACAGCCCAGAAGGGCCACTGGATGTTCGTGACGGCGCACTTCGACACCGGCGCAGCGCTGACGTGCCGCTTCTCCGGCAACACTATTGTCACCGTGGATCAATGTGAATTCGTTCTGGGACAGGATTTACAAGATTAACAGGATAAAACAATCGTGAAAATCTGTCAATTCTGTCTGAAAAAGAAGAAATAGTGTAGTCGTCAGACACATATTGCACCGCAGAGAGTGCAGAGTCCACAGAGATGCTATGGATTTCTCCGCGCTCTCAGCGAACTCAGCGGTGAAAATAACCTGGTCGGGAATTCAGTATCTTTCTTGTTGACCAGTACAGAAAAAGAGGAAATATACTAAACGCACGCTAAAAATTCACCACAGAGACACGGAGAACACAGAGAAACCCATATAAAAAACCCCGTGTCCTCTGTGTCTCCGTGGTAAAATGGAAAATTCACTGTGCGGTTAGTATAGATGCCCGCTCTACACAAGCCGGCTGTTCACCGTCCCGGTTAGCTGATCATCACCGCAACGTTCCACGGAGGAAATGATAACTTCAGCGATTAACAATCAGCCGTCAGCTTTATCCTGGTTGATAGCTGACGGCTGATAGCTGGAGCGTTGACCGCTTACCGCGAACCTTGCAGGCGCGGGTCGAGCACGTCGCGCAGGGCGTCGCCCACCAGATTCCACGAGAGGACGAATAGCACCAGCGTCACACCGGGGTACATGATGATGTACCAGTATTCCCGCAACTGCGTCATCCAGTCGCGGGCAAAGGAGAGCAACTGCCCCCAGTCGGCGAAACCCACTTCCGCGCCGATGCCGAGGAAGCTCAGCCCGGCAAAGGTAATCGCGTAACTGCCGATGCGCATCGAAGCCAACACCAGCGTGGGGAAAATGGCA
>JAIOAS010000359.1 GCA_019873725.1 Chloroflexota bacterium
CAGGTCGAGCAAGCTGTCGCTCAATTGGTTGAGTATGCTCATTTGTCACCCGCGGCAGCGTAATTCTTGCTTCATTTGTCAAAGATCGTTTATATGAAGATGTCTAGTGAGGTTTGCATTGCTTGTTCCGGTCTCCTGTCGGACAATGTTCCCTTTTGAAAGCTCCGTACTCCTGCCAGTCCCTTCCCCTCGGCAGTTGCCTGCCGCCGACAGTCTCCTGTCGCCGACAGTCTCCTGTCGCGTGATCGGCTCTCCCGTCTCCGAGTACTATGAACTGGTCTGACTCCCCAAGCGCCTTCAGCTTCCCTACTCTTTGTTTCGCTCGGCTTTCCTGTCTGCCAGTAGGGGACTGCGCCCATGTACCGGCCCAGGGGCGGCCTGGGGTCTCCCAAGTCCCTGCTGCTTCTTTATACGCATCCCACACTCTTTATGGACCCCGGCGGACCCTCGCGGCGCTCACCTTACGGATGCTTGCATCCGCGCGCGCCGTCTGTGTTGGCTTCCGTTCCGTTAACAACGTCGCCATCCGCATCTGAGGCATCGCTGCCTCCTAAGCCGTAACGAGGCTGTATCAAGTTTGGGGGAAGTGCGGTCTTCCCTGCGGGCTACGTATTTCCCTGTGTACGCTTCAACTATTTCGTTCGCTTGTCCTGCGGTGACGGCTTCCCCTTCTTGCGGCGATTAGGTCTCCCTCTCGTATTATTGCCAGTTTCATACGGTGTGAACTCTGATTCACCCTCAAGTTAGTTCAGCCTTCCCTCAAACTCCTCCATAGCTGCAACACTCGGTACAGGTGGCTGGTTAGGCCTTACCTGATGGAGACTTGCACCCCATAAGAAGCACCAAGTTAGCTTGGCGCACCAACGGTTAGCGTAACCCGCCGCGCGGCTGCGGGGAAAGCCCCTTTGCCAGCAAACTACCTGAAAGCGCGTTTCCCCGCCGATGGCACGTGCGATAGCGCGGTCGGGTTGACGCGATGTTGGGCAGCGTCTCCGGCTACCGTTGCACCGTGGGCATATACGTACACCACACGTCCGCTGGCGCATACGATACTATACGCGAAATCGGGGCCGAGAGCCATCCTACCCCATCCCGGACTTGAAAATGCACCGAGACCGGCTCGCTCGCGCTTGCCAATTGCCAAAACGCGCGCCGAGCGTAGGGACGCCAGGCCGACCATGAAACCCCATCATTGCTCAAGCGCATGAGCTGCACACCGCTGCCCTCATCAGCGGCGCTCAAAGCTAACCATACCGTCCTGGTCGGCACACTACAGTTGCCCAGACCACTGCCCGGCACAACAGTTACGTCCTGCGCTACCGGCGCGGTCTCATCAATGCCGAAACTCACCGTGCGTGTCGGCTCGTGGTTGCCGACTACGTCTATCGAGTGAAACTCCAGCGTGTGTGCTCCCTCGCCGCTGACCGGGAACGTCGCCTGAGCGCCCGCGTGAACTTGCGAGGGCTGATCGTCCACCCGGTAAACGATGCCGTCTACCCCGCTGACGGCGCGCCCACTGCCGTTATCCTCGGCGTTCAACTGTGCTTGCACTGTGCTGCTGTACCAGGATGCGGGGGATGCGCCGTTCAACAGCGCCGTCGTGGTTGGCGCGGCTACGTCAATGCGCAAGTCCAGCCGCCGGCTCGTCGCCACGTTCAACGCCGGGTCACTGACGGAAAAATATACCTCCACCTGGCCCAGTAGTTCGCGTTGAACGTGCGTCCAGTTGCTCCCGCCCGTTTGGCTGACCAACGCGCCGCAGTAGTCGCCGCTGCAATGAAACTCGAGCGCGCCCAAGTGGTTCTCCGGATGCCGGCCGTCCCCACAAACGTCCACTGCCGTTGGCTGCTCCAAATCAAGGAGGCACTATCGCCGTTGGCCGTCGCCAGGGTGATCGTGGGCGGCTCGTCGTGGATGACGATCTCCCGTGTGCCTTGCGGCGAATGGTATGTCGTCCCCGTGTGATCCACGATGTCGAAGCCCAGCGTGATCAAGGTCTGGTTCGGGATGCCGGCCACACTCCAGGCGGCGTGGTATGCACACGTTTGCCCGATCGGGCAGTCTGTATCATCTTCGGCGATCGTTTGCCAGCCGCCGCCTCCGACGTTGGCCCGGAACAACACCCGATCCACCCCCGCGCTGTTGCCGTCGCCCCCGGCTTGCGCCGCCAAGTTCACGCGATAGTTGACGCCCGTGCCCTCCGCCGGAGACGTGTAGCCACCCCACAAGGATGTGGGCAGCACAAAGGCCGTGACGTTATAGGTTGGCCAGGCCGGGCTGAAGCGTTCCTCGCCGCTCGTCGTCTCCTTGATCACGTCGAACTGTACTGTATAGTATCCGAACCCCCAATCGGGAATGTGGTCCACATTCACCACCGTCCACGCCGCGCTGCCTTGCGCCAGTCCACATTCGAGTGTGCTCTGCTGTCCATCTATCGGCGTATGTCCCGGCTTGGCCCAGCGGTAACGCAAGCGATAGCCCAGCACTTCGGAAGTACACAACCAGTCGCTCAGACCGGTGTTTTGTACCCACACGCTGGTCGGAAAGTTGGCCCCACGCCACAGAATGGGCGTTCCTTGCGCCAGCATCCCCGTCACTTGGAGCGGATTCCAACGATTGACCGGCGACATGGTCGCCACGACCTGTTTGTTGGCGTCCCGAATGTGCATATCGGTATAGTAGTGAAACAAGACCTGCTCCGGGCGCGTCCAGCGCACGCTCCACAGCGCGTCTATATTCGGGTATGTCGTCCCACATTGGTCGCCGGTGGCCCAGCGCTGCGCTCCCTCCTGGCTCATGCCCCAACTGTGCGCGGCGCTATTGCTCGCGCTGCACGTCGCATTCCCGTTGCTGATCGGGTCCTCGACGCTGACCAGGTAAGCCTTGTCGCCGTAGGCAGTCGTGCGTTCCAGCACGTCGCTGAAAAAGTGGGCCAGGGCGGGCAAGTGTTGCGAGTTGTCCTCATCGTCCCAGGACAGGTAATATCCCCCTGTGCCCACCGCCTGGCACAGCCGCGTCTGGTTCGCGGAAAGATTAGTGCTCTGGCACGGATTGCTGGTATTGTCAGGGTCTGGCCCGAAGGTCTCGAATTTGAACGGTAGAAAGACCTGGAAGCTGGTCGAGTTGTTGATCACGTTGTAGGGCGAGTTGTTGATCTGGTACCAGGCATACGAGCGGGCAGCGATGGCCTGGGCTTGCAGGGCTACCGGATCGAACAGGCCAGGGCTGGCTTCTTGCCCCACCACGTCCAGCAGGTAGTCTTTGTCGAAGGAAATGTCCGGCCACGCGCTGGAGTATGGGTAGGGGCGCACCGGACTGGCGCATTTGTCGGGCACGCCTTCGCAGAATGCCGTACAGCCATAACTTTGATCACCAGCAACACAATCCTCTGCTTTGGACGTGCCATCCGGCCACAGTCGCCGCATTCTCAAGTGTGGACCCGTTGTACTTGGCGGCACCCATTCCTGTGCAACATCGCTTGCTTCAACTACTTCTGGATTGTGAACTTCCTGCAAGAAGAATACCATTCCAGCAAATCCAAGAAGCGTGATTATCATCCACAGTGTAGTTGTCTGTTTCATTACCGGCTCTCCACACTAATCACACAAATGCGCCATTCACGCACTTCATCAGGCGGTACAAATTCTGAACAGGCAACACTAATAACCTTTCCGTTCGGCGACCATAGAATACCATTGTAACCCGCAGCCCAAAACTGATGCACCGGCAAAATAGAGTAAGTCTTGTATGTGGCAGTATCTAGCACATAAAGGTTGTCAAAATTATCTGAAGATACATGCTTGTCAATATCTATTGCTATCAAAAGCATGTTATTATCTGGCGCCCAGTCCAACCCATGCACACTGCGTCCCTCGAAAGTGATGTCATGAAATTCCCTGTTTAGCGTGTCAATAATTCTCAAACTCAAAAACCGTTCTGGATTGCCATA
>JAIOAS010000360.1 GCA_019873725.1 Chloroflexota bacterium
CCGCTGCAACGCATTATCGCCTGGCCGCGCGACTATGCCCGGCCCTTGGGTGACACGTTCGCCCGGCAGGTGCGCCGGCTGGAAGGCGTGGCCGGCGTCGTGACGACCATCAGCGGCTATCTGAAACCACCGGAGGAAAATGCGGCGGTCGTCCTGGTGAATCCAGAGACCTTCATGGGGGTGCGCTCCGACATCCCCGGCCTGGAATATGAGCCGCCCGTCACCGGCCTGAAGCTGTGGGCCGGGCGCTTGCCGGCGCCATCCAGCCGCGTCGAAACGGTGGTGACGTGGGCGCTGGCCGACTCGATGAACCTCAAAGTGGGCGACACGTTGATGATTCAAGAGCGACCGTTCACCGTCGTCGGCATCTGGGAAAAAGCGCCCGCCTCTGAAGGCCGCACGGCCACCATCAACTACGACGTGGCGCTGGATATCCTGGGGAACTCGGTATTTATGCAAATGGCCGTCATCCCCAAGCCCGGCGTGAACCCGGAGGCGCTGGCGGCGACGATCGAAGAACTGTTCCCCGAAGCGCAGGCCAACTCCCCCGCCGAGACGGCGGCGGAAGCCCGCCAGCAAGTACTGATTTTCTCAGCGGTCGTCGGAGCCAGCGGGATCATGTCGCTGCTCATCGGCACGTTTACCATTGTCAACACCATGGTGGTCAGCGTACAGGAACGCCGTCGGGAGATCGGCCTGAAGAAGGCGTTAGGCGCTGAAGACGGCCACATCCTCACCGAGGTCGTCATCGAGGCGGTGATGATCGCCGTTATCGGAAGCATCATCGGGGTGGGCGGCGGCACGCTGGTGGGGACGGTGGCCAACCGCTTGCTGGCGACCGAGGCAGGGACGCAACTCTACACGTTGACGCCGCGCATGGGCATCGGCATTGTCGTTTTCAGCGTGATGATGGGGGCCATCGCCGGCATCTACCCGGCGTGGCAGGCGGCGCGCCTCGACCCGGTGGTGGCCTTGCGCGATGGCGGCAGCGTCCCCTACGCCGGGCGCGGTCTCAAACGCTGGCTGTACCTGATCCGCCGCAATGCGCGCAATATTTTCACGGTGGGCGGTATCGCCATCGGCATCTTCGCGCTGGTGGTGCTGGGCAGCCTCACTGAGGCGCTGATGACGTACATGCACAATGTCACCTCCGAGACGGAGACGCTGTTGATGGTGACATCCGATGGCAATGCGCCGCTGACACGTGGCACGTCGCGTTTGCTGCGGCGCTTGCCCGGCGTCGCGGACGTGATCCTTACGAACGTCGACGAGCTGCCCATCAACTTCAGCGGGCAGGAGGGCGGCGAAGAAACGAAAGTGCAGATTTGGGCGAGCGAATCGCGCAGCGGCGACATGGGTATGGCTATGCCGGTGCGGAATACGATCGCGGTCGGGCGGTTTGCCGCGCCCGGCAGCAAGGACGAGATCGTGTTGGGCGCGGGATTGGCCGCCAGCCAGGGCGCGAACGTCGGCGACGTGGTGCTGGTGGATGGACGGCCCTTCACCGTGGTGGGCATCTGGGGGCGGATCGCCTTCGACGTGGGCGGCCACGATATGTCGGCCTATATGACGATGGAGGCGCTCTCGTGGCTGCAAGGCGCTGCCGACAATGTCGCCGGTGTCGCCGTGCGGGCCGAGTCGATTCCGGCGACGAAAGCCCTTATGGCCACGATCAAAGAGGAAATGCCCGGCCTGAACGTGCTCTCCATCACCGATTTGCTCGGCAGCATCCAGAAGGTCTTCACGGGACTGATCGCCGCGCTGGTGGGCATCTTCTCCATCGCCGTCTTCGTCGGCAGCATCTCGGTGATCAACACGATGGTGATCACCGTCAACGAGCAGACGCGCCAGATCGGTCTCAAAAAGGCTGTCGGGGCGGAAGATGGCGACATCCTGGCCGAGGTGCTGATGGACGCGGCCAAACTGGGCGGCATCGGCGGCGTAATCGGCGTAGGGATGGCCTGGGTGACAACCCTCATTTTGAACCCGCTGATGCAGGCGCAGATCAACCTGGACATCCTGCGGCTTTCGCCCCGCCTGGCTATCGGCGCGATCCTCTTCAGCATCATCCTGGGAATGGCGTCCGGGCTGCTGCCGGCTCGCCGCGCATCGCGGTTGGATCCGGTGGTGGCATTACACGCAGATTGATTTCACACAAGAAATTAGAAAGCAAAAATGAGAATAGGGGAGAATTGACATGAAACCGAAAAAACTGTTGTTCATCATCGGCGGGCTGATCGTGATGGGGATTTTGGGTGTCGTTTTAGCAAACCTGTTTCCCCAAATGCTGAGCCAGGATTTGGCAGCATCGGCGTCGGCGACCCCCACGGCAACGCCGCTCGCGCAGATGGTACGCGCGCGCGGTAGCATCGAGCCGGCGCGGTCGGCGACATTGGCGTTCGAGACCGGCGGTGCGATTGTCGAGTGGCGGGTCAAAGAGGGCGATACGGTGAAAGCGGGCGACGTGCTGGGGCGTCTGGACACAACCAAGCTCGATTTGGCCTTGCAAGAGGCACAGATTGACCTGGAAACGGCGCAGCTACGGCTAACGCAGGCCGAAAAAGACCTGGCGCAGCAACAGGCCGAGACCGAACTGGCATTGCGCACTGCCGAGGCGCGGCTGGCCCAGGCGAAGCTACGCTATCCTTCGTTGACCGCCGCCGAGATCCGCCTGCAGAACGCGCGCGAGGCCGAAGCGCACGCACAGGACGAGTACAACAAGTCGTTGGATCGGCCGTGGGAGACAGTGGACGAGCGCGAGGCTTACCGCAAGGGTCTGGTGCAGGCCACGAACGAGCGCAAGATCGCCGAAGCCGAACTGTCGGCGGCGCGGGCGGAGCATGCAGTCAATGCGCAGGACGTCGCCATCCTGGAAGACGAGATCGCCAAGACCCAACTGCAAATGCAAAAGCTGGCGCAAGGCGTTGACCCGACGCTGGCGCAGGACGTCGAACGCGCTAAACTGCGGGTCGCGCAAGCGCAAGCCGATCTGGCACTGGCGACACTGACCGCGCCCTTCGACGGCACGGTGATCAAACTGCATTACCGCGTGGGCGACTGGGTCCAGCCCGGCGTCGAGGCCGTGTTGCTGGCCGACCTGACCTCGTTGCGCATCGAGACCACCGACCTGGACGAGTGGAGCATGACGCACATCCGCGTCGGCAGTCCGGTAGAGGTGACATTTACCGCCTTCGACGACAAGACGGCGACAGGACACGTGACCGAGATCGCCACGCGCGGTGAGGCGCTTTCGGGCGGTGACGTGATGTATCGCACCATCATCACCCTGGATGAACCCGATCCCGACCTGCGCTGGGGGATGACCGTGCGCGTCACCATCCCCGTGGAAACGGCACAGTAGGAGGCCGCCATGATCGTTGAAGCACGAGAGCTGGTCAAAATCTATCCAATGGGCAAGCTGGAGGTCCAGGCGCTGCGCGGCGTCACGTTGGGCATCGAGTCCGGCGCGTTTATCTCGGTGATGGGGCCTTCGGGGAGCGGGAAATCCACGCTCTTGAACATTCTCGGCTGTATGGACCGTCCCACCAGGGGGACGGTGTTGCTGGACGGCGTCGATTTGAGCAAGGTGAAGCCCCGGCAGTTGCCACGGATTCGCCGGGAGAAGGTAGGCTTCGTCTTTCAGCAATACCAGTTACTCAATCACCTGACCGCGTTGGAGAACGTGATGCTGCCGCTGCGCTACGCCGATACCGGCCGGCGCGCCGCCCGCAAGCGCGCGCTGGATGTCCTGGAACAGGTGGGACTGGCAGACCGCGCGCACCACCGCCCGACAGAACTCTCAGGCGGGCAGCAGCAGCGCGTGGCGATTGCACGGGCGCTCATCAACCGCCCGGCCATCGTCCTCGCCGACGAGCCGACGGGCAACCTCGACTCGAAATCCGGCGACGAAATCCTCGATCTGATGCGCGCGCTCAACGAGGC
>JAIOAS010000361.1:0-2112 GCA_019873725.1 Chloroflexota bacterium
GGCCGGGAGAACCTGGCGCGCAACGGCTTCGCGGAAGCCGCCGTCGAGGACATTGAAGGTGATGCTTTCACCGTACTCCGGGAATTGCATAGCCAGAAGCGCACCTTTGACGTGGTGATTCTTGACCCGCCCAAGTTCGCCTTCACGCAGGGTGATGTGAAGCGCGCCGCGCGGGGCTACAAGGACATCAACATGCAGGCGCTGCGGCTGCTCAATCCCGGCGGGCTGCTTTTCACGTTCTCGTGCTCCGGGGCGATTTCCGCCGATCTGTTCCAGAAAATCGTCTTCGGCGCAGCATTGGATGTGAAACGCGACGTACAGATTGTAGGGCGGATGACCCAGAGCAGCGATCACCCGGTCGCGTTGACGTTCCCGGAGGGCGAGTACCTCAAGGGGTTGGGGTGTCGGGTAGGCGATTTTTGATTTTAGATTTTGGATTTTAGATTTTGGATTTGGGATTTTGGATTTTGGGCTTTGGGCTTAAGACTTTTGACTAGATTCATAAGATTCGTGCTCCTGGGCGTGCTGTGCGCGATGTTGACGCCTGGCGAGCTGCCGCTTCGTGCGCAGACGCCGGACAATGGCGCGCTCACGCTGGAGGTAATCCCGGCATGGGAGGGGTACGTGCGGCACAGTTGGTGGACGGAGGCGCGCGTCATCCTGCGCAACGAAGGCCCGGACTGGCGCGGTGATCTCGTCATCCGTGACGCGCAAAATCAGGTGACGTACCGCCAGGCACTCGAACTGCCATCCCATTCGTACAAGCAATACCGGCTGCCGCTCTTCGTCGGCAACAACACCATCCCCACCATCGCCCTGCAGGATAACGAAGGGATACAGCAAGAGACGCGCTTCCCCGCTCGCGGGACTTTCGAGGCAGGCCGCGCCATTGCGCTGGTTGACACACGAGAGGCGTTCGCGCGCGGACAAGTGGCCGAGTTGGATGCGCTGATCTGGCTGCCGGACCTCACCGGCTTGCCCGAAACGCCGATGGCCTGGGATGTCATCGACGTGCTGCTGCTCAACGGCATCGCCACCGCCGACCTGAGCGCCGCGCAGCAAGAGGCGCTGCTGGCGTGGGTTGCCGCGGGCGGACATCTGATCATCGGCGGCGGACCGGCGCTCGGCCAAACGCTGGCCGACCTGCCCGACGCGCTGCGCGTCGCCACACCCGGCAGCGTGCGCCAGTGCGAATCCATCACAGTGGAAGGGGCAACGCTCTACGACGTGGCAGCCGCGCCGCTGACGCCATCTACCGGCGCAAGGCAACTGGCAACCGCAGGCAGAGAAACCGTTGCAGTGCGCCGCACGGTGGGGAAAGGCGTCGTGGACATTCTCGGATGGGATATGGCGCATCCTAACGGCGCAGCCGGGCTGGCACAACTTTGGGCGGAGGATCCGCTTCCTGCCGTCAGCAGAACAGGCAGCGAGCCGTCCGACCCTCAGGCGCTCTCATCCAGCACTCCAAACGTCTACACCCTGTTCACCGTTCCTCTCACGGTTATGCCGAAATTTCGGCTCTGGCTGTTGCTTCTTCCGCTATATATCTTTCTCATGGGGCCAGGGACGCTGTTGCTGGTGCGCCGGCTAAAACGCCCTGTGCTGGCGTGGGTCTTTATCCCCGTCTGGATTTGTGGCGCAGTGATCATCCTGGCGTTTGGATTGAGCAGCGCTTTTTCGCAGACCTTCCCTTTGGTTCACGAAGTCGCTACGGTCTTTGTGCCAGATGCGACACTCCCGGCACGGGTCGTGCAAGGAACGGCTATCTACGCGCCGCGCGTCCGCCGCCTGAAGTGGAATGGGCCAGGCTTCCAACGTCCGCTATCCGGCAGCTATCGCAGCGATAGCTATTACACTACCGGCGATCCGTTTCCGGTCGACGCACGCTTTACCGATGAAGGGATGACGCTGCAAATTCGTAATCCCCTCGGCGTCATCACCTGGGGTACAGAGGGACTATACGACAGCCCGGACATCGCCGCAGAACTGCGCCTTACCCCCCAGGGAGATGGCAGCGGCATACTCTATCTCACCGGAGAAATATGGAGCGAAGCTGCACTGCGTGACGTATCGCTGCTGATGGGGAATGTCTCTTACGGCATCACCCTCACC
>JAIOAS010000361.1:2697-3904 GCA_019873725.1 Chloroflexota bacterium
GTGGTGACAGGGGACACAGCGCAGCAGGTTTTCGACGCCGAACAGGGCGTACGCGTGCGCATCAGCACGCGCGATAGCGTGACGATGAAGTTGATTCTCACCCTCGAAGGATCGCCTCGATAGAGCGGCCCTTCACATCGAATGAATAACGAAAACGGAGCAGCCATGCAAACAGTTCGCATTATCATTAACGCCGCGAAAGCTTTTTACGAAGAAATGCTGTTCTTTATTGCAACCGGTGGCATCTTGCTCGCCGCCACGTTCCTGGTCATTCCAATGCCATTTGCGCTCATCGGAGTATGGATGGTTGCTCATCGCGCCGTGCGTGGGTTGGGTGTTAACTGGGGATTGTACTGGAGAGCCGTAAAGGAATACGGGCTACGCGCTTTGCAACTCACGCTCGTTCTGGCCCTCGGCTACGGCCTCCTGGTAGCCAACATCTGGTTCTACAACACCCCTGGCGTTTCAGGCTTCTCGGACAGTGTCCTTGTGTGGATCCGGCCCATCGTGCTCATCATTGGATTGGTGTGGATCGGCATAAGCTTCTATGCACATGCCTTTCTCATTGAGCTTGAGGAGCCGAAACTGCTGATGATCCTGCGCAGCAGCCTCGCCCTCACTTTTGTGAACCCCGTGACAACGCTGCTACTGCTGATCGTTAGCGTGCTGTTGACCGCGTTGAGCATTGTGGTGCCCGTCTTACTTCTCGCGCTGCCGGGCTTTATCGCCACGCTCAGCATCACCGCCGTGCGCACACTCATCGCCGCTGTCAGCGAGAAGTATGGCGATGGAGAAGAAAAACAGGCAACGGAGTAAACCGATTGTAGCTGCCACCCACCGACTACAGGACTAAGGACCGAGCCATGCCATACACATACCCTTATCCCCGCCCTGCCCTCACAGTAGACATCGTACTCCTCAGGGAAGGACACGCTGGGCCGGAAATCTTGCTCATCCGGCGCAATCATCCGCCCTTCGCCGGGCATTGGGCGTTGCCGGGTGGCTTTGTGGATGAAAACGAGCCATTGGAGCAAGCCGCTCGCCGAGAACTCTACGAGGAAACCGGGCTGGAACCGCCCTCATTGCAACAACTCGGCGCGTTCGGCGATCCGGGGCGCGATCCGCGGGGGTGGACGGTGACGGTCACATTCGGGGCACACATTGACGCCGACATCACACCACGCGCGGGCGACGATGCCGCCGCCGC
>JAIOAS010000362.1:0-1394 GCA_019873725.1 Chloroflexota bacterium
GTCTTTGACCACTACAGATTTAGCAGATTATGCGCTGTAAATCGGTCAAAAATCTGCTTAATCGGCTAAATCTGCTGATGAAAATGGCAATTTTAGTGTGCGGTTAGTATACCGGACTAACGACTACCCGACTAACGACTATCCGACTAACGACTATCCGACTAACGACTACCCGACTAACGACTACCGGACTAAAAACTATGATCACGCCAACTGACCGCACAACGCTAAGAGAACTGGCCCGCCGGGTGGCCGACATTGCTGCACTGCCCATCCAGGCGGAACGGCGTGCATGGTGGAAGCTGCACAACAGCCTCAAGACCACGCGCCCGCTGATCCTCGTCTTCCCCGAAGGATCGTGGGAAGAACTCCTCACAGATAAAGACCTGACCTGCGAGGACGACGTCGCCCGGCGCATCGAGTGGCAGTTGCGCAGCCGCCTCTATTACCACGAGCACTTCCAGGATGACACCGTCATCGAGAAAACCTGGGTGGTCAACAAGGTCATCCACAATTCCGGGTGGGGATTGGAGGCGCAGCACATCCCCAGCCCTGAAGCGCGCGGCGCGTGGCATTTCGACCCGGTGATCCACACGCCCGCCGACATGCACAAGCTGCGCTTCCCCGAAATCGCCTACGACGAAGCCGCGACGCAGCAAGCGCTCGCCGAGGCGCACGACCTCTTCGGCGACATCCTCGACGTGCAACTCAAGGGCGTGGCGCACGTCTCCTATCACTTGATGGCCGAATACACCGGCTGGCGCGGCCTGGAAGAGACGATGACCGACATGGCGCTCAATCCCGGCTGGGTCCACGACGCGATGGCCTTCCTCACCGCAGGCCACCAGCGCGTCTTACAACAGTACATCGACCAGAATCTGCTCTCGCTCAACAACGACGCCACTTACCAGAACTCCGGCGGCAACGGCTACACCGACGAGTTGCCCGCGCCGGGTTTCGATCCCGACCACGTGCGCCCCTGCGATATGTGGGCCAGCGCCGAAGCGCAGGAAATGGCCGGCGTGTCGCCCAAAATGCACGCCGAATTCATCTTGCAGTACGAGAAGCGCTTGCTCGAACCCTTTGGGCTAACCGGCTACGGCTGCTGTGAAGACCTCACCCGTAAGATGGGCGACGTTTTGACCATCCCGCACATCCGGCGCATCTCCATTTCACCGTTTGCGAACGTGGACAAGTGCGCGCCGCAGCTCGAAGGTAACTGCATTTTTTCGTGGAAACCTAACCCGGCGCACCTGGTCGGGAACTTCGACGAAGACCGCATCCGTGCGTACATCCGTCACGCCATTCAAGTCACCCAGGAACACGGCTGTGTGATGGAAATAATCCTCAAGGACACCCACACCTGCGAACATCACCCGGAGCGGTTCGACCGT
>JAIOAS010000362.1:1983-3894 GCA_019873725.1 Chloroflexota bacterium
ACGGAAATCTACAAGCGCGTGGTCTTCGAGATGCTGCGTGAGGCCGGCGTCCACGTCGCCGTGAACACCCTGCTCACCGGCGCAATCATGGAAGGCACGTGGATCAAGGGCGTGCTCACCGAGAGTCACGCCGGGCGCGAGGCCGTCTATGGCAAAGCCTTTGTGGATTGCACCGGCTACGGCGATCTCGCGGCGCACGCAGGTGCGGACTACACCGAGCCGAACGATTATCCCGTCGCCAACAGCATCGGGGTCGGGGGTGTGGATGTGGAACAGTACCACGCCTTCTTCGCCGCCCACGACGCGGTGAGCCAGTACGCGCGCGGCTGGCGCAGCGGCAAGCCCGATCAAATTGTGCGCATCGATGGCGCGGCGCATAAGTTGCCGGCTGACTTTGTGGCAGAAGCCCACAAAATCGGTATGTCGTTCGTCACCACCACGGTGCATGACGATTACTTTATGTTCATCAAGCTCAACGTCAAGATGCCCGTCAGCCCCACCAACCGCGACGCCGCCGCCGAAGCGGAACTGGAGTTGCGGAAACGCCAGGCGCGGGCTATCGAATTGCTCAGGAAGTACATCCCCGGCTGCCAAAATGCCTTCATCGCCCGCACCAGCCCCACCCTTTGCATCCGACGCGGGAGGCTGATCAGGTGCGATTACGACATCACCCTGGACGATGTGCTCGAAGGGCGCCACTTCCCCGATGATGTGCTGGCCTACGGTTTCCACGACAGTGCACCCCGCCTGCAAATCAAAAATGGCGGGACTTACGGCATCCCCTATCGCGCGCTGCTCGTCACAGGGATCGACAACCTTTGGGCCGCCGGGATGATGATTACGTCCGACCACGAGGCGCACATGTCCACCCGCAACACCGTCTGCTGTATGGGGCAGGGCCAGGCGGCAGGCACAGCAGCGGCGCTCTGTGCAGCGCGCGGCATCGGCGCGCGCGCCCTCCCTTATGCCGACCTGCGCCGGACGTTAGAAGCGGATGACGCCAGAGGCGGCGTCTATTTTGATAGCTGAGTCACAGCGATGACTATGCGCAACTTGCTGAAACGGTATATCACTCCACCCACATTCGAAGGCGACGAAGAAAAGAGCCGGGCGGCCCACGTGCTCAACGCGCTGCAATTGGCGCTGATCACCGTTACACTCCTGGCTGGCCTGGCCTCGGTATTCGTCTTCACCGAGAAACTGAGGAGTCTCGCGGTCGTCGCCGGCATGGCAGCGGTGTTGACGACATCGCGGACGCTAATGTACCGAGGGTATATGCGCAGCGCCAGCATCCTCATCCTGACGGGGATGTGGCTCGTCGTCACCGGACTGGTGGCGTTTGCCGGCGGAATGAACAGCATTGACGCCGTCTACTACCTCTCGCTCACCATCATCGGCGGTCTGCTCTTGGGCACACGCGCGATGGTTGTCATCGCCGCCATCAGCAGCCTGGCAGGTCTGGCGATGGCGTTGAGCAAGCAACTGGGGTATCCACTGCCGCAACTGTTCCCTGTGCCGCCCATTGCCGGGTGGATCAACTTCAGCTTCAGCCTGTTCCTGATTATTATCACGACAGACATTGCCCTGAACAACCTCTACGACGCATTGGCCCTGTCGCGACGCCGCCTGGAAGAACGCCACCGGGCGGAACAGGAACGCGAACGCCTGCTTGTCCGCGTCCAGGAACAGGCACGCCAGGTCCAGCAGGTGATGGATACCGTGCCGGAGGGGGTGTTGCTGCTCGACGAGGAAGGGCGCGTGCTGTCGGCGAACCGTCTGGGACAGGGCGATCTGCGCAGGCTGGCCGGCATCGACGTCGGCGGCGTGCTCACGCATCTGGCAGATCGTCCATTGGCGACACTGCTGACCTCCCCACCGCGCGGGTTGTGGCACGAGCTGGAACACGAAACC
>JAIOAS010000363.1 GCA_019873725.1 Chloroflexota bacterium
ACGCGGCAGTGCACTCGTATGTCGCGTTGTTGGCGATGGCCGTACTCGCCAGTCTCGGCTTCCACAACTGGCTGCCACTGCAAAGCACATTGGGCTTCGCGCTGACCGAGAGAACCCACTCCGGGCGCGTGATGGGCTTCCTGGCCTCGATCGGCGCGTTGGCCTCCATTGTGGGGATGGGCCTGACGGCACTGCTGGCAAAGGCGCTGCCCCTGCGTGCGTTCTTCATCGTGGGTGGCGTGCTGATCGCGCTTGGCGGGCTACTCGTGGCGCGCATCCCCACCGACATCGGCGAGCAGAAGAAGGCGCAACCGCGCATTCTCCTGAAAAGGCGCTACTGGCTTTACTACGTGCTGACGTTCTTCGAGGGATCACGCACGCAGGTCTTCGGCGCGTTCGGCACGCTGGTACTGGTGCAAAGTTACGGTCTGGACGCACGCCAGATCAGTCTTTTGCTGGTGACGAGCGGCATTGTCAACTTCGCCCTCGCGCCGACCATCGGGCGGCTGTTAGACCTCATCGGCGAGCGGTTCACGCTGACGATCAGCTACGTCCTGCTGGCGCTGTGTTTCGTCGGCTACGCCACCGTGCACAACGTCTGGTTCCTGTGCGGGATGCTGATCGGGATCAACTTGCTGGTCACGCTGAGCATTGGACTTTCCACCTACGTCAACCGCATCGCGCCGCCGGACGAGTTGGGGCCGACGCTCTCCGCCGGGGTCAGCATCAACCACATCACCTCGGTGACGATGTCGATGCTGGCGGGGACGCTGCTGAGCCTCATCGGCTACGAGAAGCTCTGCTGGGGCGCGGCGGGGGTGATTATGCTGTCCGTGCCGTTTGCACTGGCAATCAAAGTGACGCCGGCGCCGGTGTTGGAAGTGCAGGCGGCGGGATGACAGGATTTCTTTACGTCACCCACCCTTCCCCTTTCGGGCCGTTCACCCTCGTCTGGCAGGAGACCGAGGCCGGGCCACGCATCCAGCGCGTCTTTCTTTCCAATGCCCAGGCCGGGGCCGAAGATCGCATGCGCGCAGCGTGCGAAAACGCGCAGCCGGGTACAAATCCCCTTATGGCCGATCTGGGGGAACGAATCCGGCGATTTCTGGAAGGTGAGATACTCGACTTCGAGTTGACGTTAGCGGCGTTGGAGACATGTCCGGCCTTCCAACAGCGTGTCCTGCGGGCCGAACACCGGATTCCACGTGGCTGGGTAAGCACCTACAGCCGGATCGCCGCGCATCTAGGCGTTCCCGGTGGCGCGCGCGCCGTCGGGAACGCGCTGGCACAGAACCCATTCCCGATTCTCGTCCCGTGTCATCGCGCCATCCGCGCCGACGGATCGTTGGGCGGCTACCAGGGCGGCACAGCGATGAAGCGCGTGCTGCTCGAACGCGAGGGGCTGACGTTTTCACCGGCAGGAAAGGTTGTGTTGCGGCAAGTTTACTACTGACCGAAACTTCAAGGAGATGCAACGTATGGTAACCATCCGCAGATTGCAGCCAGAGTCCGACATGGATGCATTGATTGCATTGTCTCAGGCATTCTTCGCAGAATATGAAGCCCACCATGCGGATTTCTTCGAGATCGATATGCTGCACGACGCCGACATCACCAGCTACTTTTCACAGACGCTAAACAACGACAATGCGGCAACCTTCGTCGCTGTCCAGGATGCGCACGTCGTTGGCTACATTACCATTTTCATCAAGTCGCAAGCTGGCTACTGGAAAATCAAACGGGTGGGCGATATTTCCGGCCTGATGGTCCACCAGGACTACCGGCGGCAGGGGATCGCCAGCGCGCTGCTCTCGGCGGCGGTTAACTTCGCCCGCGAGAGAGGTGTGCGCTACTTCACGGTCTATACGGCGATAACGAATCAAGCGGCAATCGCCTTTTATGCGCACAACGGGATGAAACCGCTCTACGTCACGCTGCTGGGAGAGACCAATCCTTCCTCAACCGAGGTACGATGAACTCAACCGACCTTGCTCGAATCCTAGACGTTTCTATCGAAGAGAACGCTTTTTCCGGCGTGGTCTACGTCCGCCAAAACGGGCAGGTTGTGTATGAACGGGCAGCCGGATACGCGGATCGCGCCAACCGGCGTGCGAACACGCTCGAGACCCGCTTTGGCATCGCGTCGGGCACGAAGTTCTTCACCGCGCTGGCCATCGGCAAACTGATCGAGGCGGGGAAGCTGGATTTCGCCACGAAGGTCGCGCAGTGCATCCCCTGGGATTTCCCGCGCTACTCGAAGGAGATCACCATCCGGCAGTTGTTGACCCACACCTCAGGCATCCCAGATTATTACGATGAAGAGAACATCGAGGATTTCGACAACTTCACCGTGGCGGTCCCGTGGTCCGAACTGCGCGGGCCGAAGGATTACCTGCCGGTCTTCCCCGACGAAGAGATGAAGTTCGAACCTGGCGCGCGCTTCTCCTATTCCAACGGTGGATACATCTTGCTGGGCGTGGTTATTGAAGAGGTCGCCGGGATGCCATACCGGGATTTCGTCGCCCAGAAGATTTTCGCGCCCGCCGGGATGGCTCGCTCCGGCTACTTCGCGATGAACAAGCTGCCGGAGAACACCGCATTCGGCTACATCGAGGAAGAGGATGGGGAGTGGCGGACCAACATCTACAATCTGCCCATCATCGGCGCGTCCGACGGCGGCGCGTATACGACAGCCCACGATCTCGCCCGGCTGTGGGATGCGTTCTGGGACGGTGAGATTCTGTCGCAAGAGATGGTGGAACTGTACACCCAACCTTACTCGAAAGCCGAAAGCGAAGGCCCGCACGAGCATTACGGGCACGGCATCTGGATTCACGACGGTGACGAACGGGGCCGCGAAACCTACATTACCGGCTGCGACGCGGGCGTTTCGATGAAGTCCGGCCTCATCCATGCCTCGAATACGCTCGTCACCGTACTCTCGAATACGACCGAGGGCGCGTGGCCTGTTTTAAAGGATCTATACAAAGCACTCAAAGAGGAAAATTGATGAAAAGACAATTTAGAAGCATGTGCCTCATCACGCAGAATGTTCGCAAACTGTACGATTTTTACCAGAACGTGCTACAAGTCCAAACGGAAGCCAGCGACACCTTTGTGGCCTTCGAACCTGTGGGCGTGCCGCTGACGCTTTATCACCTGGAAGGCATGGAACAGATGGCTCCCGGCTCGATGCAAGGCGCGGGGAGCGGCAACGTCGTGATCGAGTTCGAGGTGGAGGATGTCGATGAGGAATACGCGCATCTGCTGGCAATGGACGTCCCGATCGTCAAACCACCCACGACGCAACCGTGGGGCCTGCGTTCGGTCTGGTTCCGCGATCCTGATGACAATATCGTGAACTTCTTCGCGGCAGTCGAGTCAGCAGATTAAGCGGATAAAACAGATTTTAACCGCGAATTGCGCGAATCTTCGCTAAGTTTTAAGGATTCGCGGTGATTCGCGAGATTAGCGGTTTGTTTTTTGAGGGGGTACAGTGCATCCGATACACAACGTGGTTATCCTTGGCGCGGGAGCGATGGGGGGGTACTTTGTCACGCAGTTTTTGAACGCTCCCGACTTCTCGACGGCGGTGCTTGCGCGCGGGGAACGCTACGCGCGCCTCAAACGCGACGGGTTGATCGTCAATGGGCAACATTACGATGTGCCCGTGATCCACCCGGACGAGCCAGGTGAACCTGCCGACCTTATCGTCGTGGCGCTAAAAAACTATCATCTGCCGGAAGCTGTGCCCGATTTGAAATCCGTCGTCGGCGAGCAGACCACGATCATCTCGGTGATGAACGGGCTGGACAGCGAGGAGATCATCGGCGCGGCCTACGGGATGGACAAGCTGCTGTATGCCGTGTCCGTCGGCATCG
>JAIOAS010000364.1 GCA_019873725.1 Chloroflexota bacterium
GCGTCGATCATCGGCCCGTATCGGACGCAGCTTCAGTACACGTCCGGCACACGTCAGCGGGGCAATCTGTGGGGAATGTTGGCGTGGTTCATCGCCGGCATCCCCATGACGCTGCTCCTGGTGCTGCCGTATATTTTGTGGAAACCCGCGTTGTTCATCACCATTCCCGTGGCGTTCCTCTACAGCATTGGGCTGTACGCTATCACGCTCAAACCACTGGCAAAGCTCCTGCAGAGCCGCGAAAACGCCATTCTCGAAGCTGTGATCATGGAAACATAGTTCATCCGGGTCTTATTACTCTCGCTCCTCTCGCTCCGAGGGGAACGCCATTCCCCGTTTTAGGCCATAAAACGCGGATCTGGCGATCCGTTCAAAGCAGAATAAAACGCGGATCTGGCGATCCGCTCAAGCGGAATTCAGGAACAATGGTTCGTGATGAACACGCACGAAGAAATCCTGCAAACATTGAGGGAATTGCGCGCCGGAACGTTCCCGCCCGTTTGACAATTTCGCCAAACCTGAGAAAATTCTTTCTGAGGGATGATGATGAACACCTGCGATCAGCATACCGATATGAAGTGCAAGCGCACCACGCCGGACGACGAGTCTGGATAGTGGCGTTTGCGCCCAATCAGGCAAAAACCAGCTTCCAGCCTCGCGCACAAAAACGGAAGCTGGTTTTTTTGTTGCGTTGGTCTGTCAGCAGATTAAGCGGATTCAGCAGATTAATGAAATTAAAAATCTGCTTAATCTGCTAAATCTGCTGACAAAAAAAGCATTTCGATGTGTCGTTAGTTTATCAGCCAAATCAAAATCAAGGAGGAGAATTATGTTTGCAGAATGTCCAGAGTGCGCCGCAGAAATTCCGTTGGCCGTTGATGCCATTGTCCACGAGATCGTGGTGTGTCCCGACTGTGGGACCGAGCTTGAGATCGTCAACCTCGCTCCACCCGCGGTAGATTACGCGCCGCAGGAAGAAGAAGACTGGGGCGAGTAAGGAGCACGTCACCATGGGCAAAGTAGGGGTTTTGTGCTCCCGCATCCGCGTCGAGGAGAAACTGCTCATCACCGAGCTGCAAAATCGCGGCGTCGATTTCGACATCATAGACGACCGCGAAGTGGTCTTCGACATTCAGAAAAACGGCTGGCAGTACGACGTCGTCCTCGAACGCTGCATCAGCCACGCGCGGGCGCTGTACGCGCTGCTCCTGTTCCGCGACTGGGGTGTGCCCACCGTCAACACCTACGAAGTCGCCGAGAACTGCGGCAACAAGCTGCTGACGACGAGCGCCCTGGTGCGCGCCGGCATCCCCACCCCACGCACGATGGTCGCGTTCACGCCGGAATCCGCGCTCGAGGCAATCGAGACGCTAGGCTACCCGGTGGTGCTCAAGCCCGGCGTTGGCTCGTGGGGGCGGCTGCTCTCCAAGATCAACGACCGCGAGGCCGCCGAGACGGTGCTTGAACACAAGCAGATACTCGGCTCCTACCACCACTCGATCTACTACATCCAGGAATACATCCATAAACCGGGGCGTGACATCCGCGCCTTTGTCGTCGGTGACGAGACGATTGCCGCCATTTACCGCACCTCGCCACACTGGATCACCAACACGGCGCGCGGCGGTGTGGCGACCAAGTGCCCGGTGACGCCAGAACTCAATGAATTATGCCTCGCGGCCGCCAAAGCGATCGGTGGAGGCGTCGTCGCGCTCGATATCTTCGAGGACGAACATCGGGGCTTGCTGGTGAACGAAATCAACTACACGATGGAGTTCCGCAACAGCATCGACACCACCGGCGTCAACATCCCGGCGAAGGTCATCGACTACACGCTGCAGGTCGCGGCAGCATAATATTGGACAGGATTCACAGGATTTTCAGGATTTTTTTCCTGATCCTGTGAATCCTGTAAATCTTTTCAAAACAAGAGTGATGACGATGCTAACATTGGACGACAACCAGGCGGACAGCCTGCTACAAGGCCTGGTCGCACACTACAGCCCTTCTACGCAGGAACGTCCCGCCGTTGAATATCTGGCCGACCGGATGGAAACGCTCGGTTTCCGCGCCAGTATCGACGGAGCGGGCAACGCCGTGGGCGAAATTGGCGACGGCGAGCGTACTGTGCTACTGCTCGGCCACATCGACACCGTGCCGGGTTTCATCGAAGTGCGGCGCGAGGGGAGCCTGCTCTACGGGCGCGGTGCAGTGGACGCGAAGGGGCCTTTGGCGACGTTTGTGGTGGCAGCGGCGCGGGCGGGAGCGCACAACAGCAAACGCATCGTCGTGGTCGGCGCGGTGGAAGAAGAAGCCGCGACCTCCAAAGGCGCGCGCTTCCTGCTGGATAAACTCACGCCGGAGGCCGTCATCATCGGCGAACCGAGTCAATGGGACTGCGTGACGACAGGCTACAAAGGCCGTCTGCTGGCGCAGTACACGCTCGCCCGCGAGATCGGTCATACTGCCCGGCCTGACGCGAGTGCCTGCGAGGAAGCCTTTGCGTTCTGGCAGGCGGTGATGGAACACGCCGCCGCCTACAACGTGGCGCATCCGCGGATGTTCGAGCAGCTCGCGCCCTCGTTGCGTGCCATGCACTCCGAGGATGATGGCTTCGTACAGACGGCGACGCTCACGCTAGGCTTTCGTCTGCCGCCGGAGATCGCTATCGCTGACCTGCAAGCCACGCTGCGCGCGTTTGCCGGCGACGCAGACCTGCGCTTCAGCGGCGGTGAGGTCGCCTACCACGCCGCGAAAAACACGCCCTTGGCGCGCGCCTTCGTCAAGGCCATTGACGCGGCGGGCGGGCGCATCCAGTTCAAGGTCAAGAGCGGCACCTCGGATATGAACGTCGTCGGCCCGGTGTGGAATTGCCCGATCCTGGCTTACGGTCCGGGCGACTCGGCGCTCGATCACACGCCACACGAGCACATTGATCTGCGCGAGTACCACAAGGGGATTGCGGTGCTGACAAAAGTGTTGACAGAATTATGAAGTGGTCCCCAAAACCAGGATGATCAAGTCGAAAAATCGAAAAAAAACCTGAGTTGCCGCTAAATTGAAGCTGTGCTATCATAACTGATAGATGACAAAGCGAGCTTGTTGGATAAAGCCATGTCGCTTGAAGTGGAGGCAAAATGAATACAGTTCCATGGCTGAGTCCTTTACAAGCGGACTTTTTAGCGCGTTTCTTTGCTACTGAAGCCGGTCAACGTTTTTTCCTGACCGGCGGCACAGCCCTCGCGGCTTTTTATCTGCATCATCGCAATAGGGAGGATTCTTCTTATGCTCATCATTGACGCAGACACCCACATTGCCCCCACCGGCGGGGCGTTCGCCCTGGAAGAACATCTAAAGCGGATGGAGCGCGCCGGCATTGACAAGACACTCACCTGGCTCAAGCCCGATTATCACGGCGAAGAAATCGAGGGCCACAACCGCTACGTCTACGACGCGATGCGCCGCTATCCCGACAAAATCCTCGGCTTTGGCTGGGCCGATCCAACGGTCAGCGTGGACCATGCCAGGAAGATGGTCAGAGTCTGCACCGAGGAATATGGTTTTTACGGCGTGAAGTTAAACGGCGCGCAGAACAACTACCGCATTGACGATCCCGTATTGGCGCTGCCCGTCATCGAGGAAATCGCCAAGGCCGGCGTGATGCTGGCGTTTCACATCGGCGCGGACTTCTACGAGAACACGCACCCCTTCCGGGCGGAGCGCGTGGCGCGGATGTATCCCGAAATGCCCGTGTTGATGGTCCACATGGGGATGGCAAACTGGGACATG
>JAIOAS010000365.1 GCA_019873725.1 Chloroflexota bacterium
GCGGTCTCGCCTGCCGCGATGGCGACTTTATCAAAGCCTTTCAACAGCTTTTTCTGCCGCTCCACGCGGGAGTTTTCCATCCCCACGTAGACCTGGACGATTTCCTCGCCGTCCCGCGCGCCGGTATTGCTGACCTCGACCGTGACGACGAGGTTTTCGCCGTCGCGTCCGACGCGCGCATTGCGGTAGGCGTAGGTGGTGTAGCTCAACCCAAAGCCGAAGGGGTAGGCCGGTTTGAGGCCCTTCTTGTCCAGCAACGTGTAGCCGTGGTACAGGTCGTAGGTAATCGTGGGGTCTGTGCTGCTAAAGTAGGGCAGGTGTTCGACGCTGGTGGGGATGCTGAAGGGCAGTTTGCCGCTCGGATTGACGTCGCCGAACAACAGCCGCGCCAGGGCGGTGCCGCCTTCCATACCGGCGTACCAGCTATACAGAATCGCCGGGATGTTTTCGGCCCACGCATCGATCATGATCATACTGCCGCAGACCAGGCAAACCACCGTGCGGGGGTTGATGCCCGCGACCGCCTGAATGAGCGCTTGTTGTTCCGGTTTGAGGGAGAGGTTTTGGCGGTCGCCGCCGGGGGCCAGCCCCACCGGACTTTGCGAACCGGCAGCGGTAGACTTTGCCATCCGCTTCAGCAAGAACGCGCCGAGCGGTTTGCCCATGTTGCGATACCCGACAATGACCGGCTTGAGCATCTCCTGCATCCCGCCGGGCGAGACGTATTCGCCTTCGTCGTTGAAGTCGTTTCCGACGACAATGATGACACAGTCCACCTGGCCTGCCAGTTGCCGCGCCTCGGCAAGCTGGGTCTCGTCGCGGTGCAGAACCTCCACACCCTGGCCGAGATACCGGCGTAGCCCTTCCAGCGCGGTGATGACATAAGGCGGATACACCCGGCTGGAGCCGTGATCGCCGGTGTTCTCCTGGGCGGCCAGTTTGCCGAGCACGAGCACCCGCTTCACCCCCTTGTCAAATGGCAGCGCCGGCCCTTCGTTCTTGATCAGCACCATCGACTTTTCGGCGGCTTCGCGGGCCAGGGCAACGTGTTCCGGGCAGGCCACCAGCGATTTGGGATACTCCATCGGATCGGGGGTATTCTCAAAGGCGATCTGTGTCCGCAGCACGCGCAAAACGGCCTGATCGACGACGCTCTCTGCTACCTCGCCATTTTGTACGGCCTTTAGCAGGTTCCGCTGGTAGTGGATGGGTAGCGGCATTTCCACATCCAACCCGGCTTCGATGGCCTTTTTGCCGTTCCGCACCCCAAAGATGAAGTCCGAAATGGTGAACCCCTTGAACCCCCAATCCTCGCGCAGGATCTCGGTCAGCAACAAGCGGCTTTCGCAAGCCTGGTCGCCTCGGAAGCGATTGTAAGCGCCCATCACCGAGGCCGCACCCGCCTGGACGATTTTCTTAAAGTGCGCCAGGTAGACCTCGTGCATGGTGCGATCATCGGCCTGGACATCGACGAAAAAGCGGCTGTTTTCGATGTTGTTGAAAGCGTAGTGCTTGACACAGGCCATGACATTGTGTTCCTGGACGGCCAGTGCCAGGGCTTTTCCCATCTCGCCCACCAGGAAGGGGTCTTCGCCGTAGGTCTCCTGCGCCCGTCCCCAGGCCGGATGGCGCAACAAGTTCACGCACACCCCGCCGAAGAAGTTGGCCCCCTGCGCGCGGGCCTCTTTGCCGATAGCATCGCCGATCCGCGCTTCCAGCGCCCGATCGAAACTGGCCCCCCGCGCCATCGACACCGGAAAACACGTGGAGCGTCCCATCACCACGCCACGCGGGCCGTCGGTGAACTTGATCGGGGTAATGCCTAACCGTTTGACGCCGTTGGTCGCAATCGGGGTGGGGTTGTAAGCGTTCTTATACCGGATCTGGTTGGCGACCATGTCCCAGTTGCCGTTGAGCAACCAGACCTTTTCTTTCAAGGTCATGATTTGCAGGATTTCGCCGGCCCTTTCCTCGATTTCGGCAGGGGATAATGTGCATTTGCTCTCTTTATTGAACATGTTTGCCTCCTTAAAACACTTTGGTAGTCGTTAGTCTGGTAGTCGAATGATTAGAGAGTCTGACACCTTGAGGAGTATAGCCCGATTGCCGATGGATAACAAGTGCTATTTTGCAGTTTAGCGTCGTTACCAAAGGCGGAAAGCATAAATCAGAGCGAGGCTGAAATGCAACCGCAACGCAATTGCAAGGCTGGATTGTCTTCTGCTATAATAAAATAGAAAGTGAGCTACGCCCTCAATTTCCCACCCCGACTTCATAGACTCGTGGTACGCCTTCGCGCCTATGGTTGTTGTTGAGCGAAAGGAGAACGATATGAAGACGCGAATGTTCTTGACGGTGTTGTTGGTTGCGGGCCTGCTGGGCGGTGCGACGCCGGCGCGTCCCGCTCTGTCTACTGCGCCGCGCCGTGTGGTCACGCTCTCCGGCGCGCTGCCGGCGCTGTCGTCGCTGGAGGTGACGCTCAGCGGGCCGCACATCGGCCAAAGCGACGTCCCCTACACCTTCACCGCTTCCGTCACCCCGCTGACCGTGATGCTGCCGCTCACTGTCACCTGGGAGGCGGAGGGCCAGGCAACCTTTATCCGCTCCATCGCCGCGATTACCGACACGATGTCCTACACCTGGCCTACGACGGGCACGTATGGCATCACCGTCACCGTCGCCACTGCAGGAGAGAGCGCCCAGGCGAGGCACAAGATCGTCATCAACCCGGAGCACCACGTCTACCTGCCCCTGGCGCTGCGCAGCTACCCGCCCGGCCCGTACATTACGGCTTTCTACGCCGACGTGGCAATTGCCGATCCGGGCCAGACGATTCTGCTGACGTGGACCTCGCAGGGGGCGATCAGTGGGACGTTGTACTGGCTGCTGCCCACGGGGCAATTTGGCAGTTTCTGGTCTGTGGAGCCAAACGGATCGATGCCCTACGCAATCCCGGAGACGTGGCGCAATTTTGAGCATTTTATGCTGTATGTGAACGACGCTGAAGGGAGAACCGATTCGGCCTACCTCAACATCCCGTTAACCTGTCCCGATACGTGGTTCTTCGAGCCGGCGCCGCCCGATTGTCCGGCCAGCCCACCGCTCTATTCGGCGGGAGCGCAGCAGCCTTTTGAGCATGGCGTGATGCTGTGGGTGGGCGGGGAGGATCGCATCTACGTGCTCTATGCCGATGGCGGGGTGGGGGCGTGGAGCGCCTTCACCGACGAGTGGGACGAGGGCGACCCGATTGATGATCCGGGTATCGTGCCGCCGCCGGGTTTTTACCAGCCCATTCGAGGGTTTGGCCTGGTCTGGCGCGAGCAGCCAAACGTCCGCGAGCGGCTAGGGTGGGCCACCGCGCCGGAGCAGGGCTACGCCACCGCCGTGCAGCGCACCTCGCGCTGGAAGTACAACGACATCTACATCCGCGCGCTCGACGGCGGGACGTGGCGGCTGGGGCCGGAGGGCGGCTCGTGGGAATATCTGCCTGCGCCGTGAGAGACAGCGACTCACATCAAATTCTGAAAGCCAGCCTGTTCAAAGTGCCGGTCTGTGGTGAGAACCTGCGTCAAGCCGCGCGTTTGCATCACGACAAATGAAATGCAATCGGTTAAGCACGGCTTCAGTCGTGATGAAAGGCGGTTTGACCTGCGCGGCGGCTGTTTGCGCGCGTCCATGAAAGTTGTCGGCCGAGTTGATTGCCGCCAGAATGTAGCCGGTGTCGAGGAAAACTGGACCAGTCATTGCTTCTCGACACCATAAAGATAGTGATC
>JAIOAS010000366.1 GCA_019873725.1 Chloroflexota bacterium
GGAGCAGCGTTTCCAAACCGGGCAACCCGCCGGGCGTCTTGGTGAAATCGTCCAGCGCCGTTTTCTGTGCCCGCGTGTAGTCACAGTGATCGGTGACAAGCATATCCACCGTTCCATCGGCCACAAGCGGCCAGAGCTTCTCCCGCTCCGCCGGATCGCGCAGCGGCGGTTGCAGAATGTAGCGCCACGGCTCAGTGCCCTCGTAAAGCGTGTTGTCGAGCAAGAGATACTGCGGACACGTTTCACAGAAGGCGACCTGCCCACGCGCGCGGGCGGCAGCCACCAGTGCCGTCGTCGCCGCTATCGAGTTATGCACGATGACGACGGGCGCGCGCGCGGCCTCGGCCAGGAGCAGCACACGGGCAGCGGCCTCTTGTTCGGCCAACGCCGGACGCGCAGCGCCGTGGTAGCGCCAGCCGGTATCCCCCGCTTCGATGAGCGACTGCGTCTGCGCCGTCACCAGCGCGTCGTTTTCACAGTGAACAAGTGTGGTCAGCCCGTAACGGCCGGCCGCTTCGAGCAGCCGCAGCAACGCTGCATCGTCCACATAGTAATTGGGACGATAGGTCGTAAACAGCTTGATGCTCTGCACACCCAGGTCTACCAATTCACCAAGCGCGTCCTCCTGGCCTGGCGGAACATCTGTCACCGTCATGTGAAAAGCGTAATCTATATACGACGGCGCCGCTTCCGCCAACCGCGCGTCCAACGCCTCGGCGAAACTGCGCCCTGGAATCTGAGCGGCAAAGTCCACCACCGTCGTCACGCCGCCGCAAGCCGCCGCGCGGCTCTCCACCTGCCAGTTGCTCGGCGAAGCGTAAATGCCCGTGTTCAGTTGCACGTGGACGTGCGCATCAATCACGCCCGGCAGCACCAGCAGGTTGGTCGCATCCACCACCTCAACGCCCTCTGGCGCGGGCAAGTCGTGGCCGATAGCCTGAATCTGCTCACCGCGAATCAACACATCGGCGGCGATCATCGTCTCCGGCGTCACCACCGTTCCCCCGCGAATCAGAAGTGTCTTGAGCTTGTTCATACTCACCTCGCTGAATACTACGATTGTAGAACAAGCTGTTAGCTTGTTCCCGAAGCGGCAAACTGACAGTTTGCGCCACATTTTCAACTCAAACGAAACGCACCCCAATCCATCTTATAGGTATTGTATCTGATTTTGTTGCCTTGTCACTTGCGCTCTGACCCAGACCACCGCAAGCCCAGATGATAGACCGGCCCAAGCGATTCCCAATCATTGGTCCGATACCGCTTTTATCGCGCTTGACATCTCGAAATTTGACCGATATAATCGTTTATATCAGACAAATGAAAAAATGACAGTCACAAGGAGGTGGACACGATGACCATTAGCACCATGGGCCGTCGAGGGCAAATGACGATTCCCCGGGCAATCCGCCGATTATTGAATCTGGAAGAGGGTGACCGGATCGCTTTCATACAGCGCGAAAATGAAGTGATTTTGCAACCGTTGAAGAAGACGCTGCTCAACCTGCGGGGCAGTATCCCGACTACGGAGGCGCAAGATTTCGCGGCTATCCGCGCTCAAGTCCTTCAGCAACACGCGCAGAAGGTGGCCGAAGGTGAAGCCTGAGCGCGTCTTCGCCGATACCAACCTCTTCCTCCGCTACTTGACCAACGACGTGCCCTCCCAGGCTGACGCCGTCGAACATCTGCTGCAACGCGCCGCCGCTGGGGATATAGTTCTGGTGATTAACAGCCTGGTGATTGCGGAAATCATTTGGACCCTGGAATCCTACTATGGTCTGGGACGGGACGACATCAAAGACAAGATTCTCGCCATCTTCAACACCCCCGGTCTGGAAGTGGCCGAAGGCGACCTGCTCTTGCAGGCGATGCTGTGGTATGCAGACAAGAACATAGATTTTGTTGATGCCTTTAATGCGGCGTGGCTCCTCTCGCAGGGACTGAGCACGACCTATACCTTTGACCGCAAGCACTTTTCGCGGATTGAAGGGATTAAAGCCTTGCCCCCTGAAAACTAACCCCGAAACCATCCCTATGCATACGGTTCAGCACTCTCCCCCGGCGCGAAGTCAAAAGCAACGGTATGTCGCCGTCGCCGCCGCACTAGTCGCGCTCGCGTTTGAGCTGCGGTTGTGGGGGCTGACGGCGACGTCACTGTGGTACGACGAGACGTTCGTGCTGTATCACGCGCAGCGGGGCGTCGTCGCCGGGACGCTGGGGCTGCTGCGCGAAGACAACGCGCTGCCGCTCCACGGCCTGCTGCTGGCGCTGTGGATCAAAGTCGCAGGCAGCGGCGAATTCGCGGCGCGCTATCTCTCCGTGTTACTGGGGACGATTGCAGCGGCGCTGCTCCTGCGGTTGGGCGGCGCAGTGCAGGGACGCCGGTACGGCGGATGGGGCGCGGCGTTGGCCTACGCGACACTGCCAATCTACGTCTATTACACGCAGGAAGTGCGGATGTACGCGCTCGTCGTCCCGCTCGCCGCCGCCTTCGCGTGGACCGCCTGGCGACTCGTCGAACGCAGTAAGGGCGCTGCCGCCTACATCATCCTCGGCGCAGCGATGATGACGGCGCACCTCTACGCGGGGCTCCTATGGGCGGCGGTGTTCGTGTGGGGGAGTTGCGTCGTTCAAAGTCGAAAGTCCAAAGTCCAAAGTCCAAAGTCACGAATTACGAATTACGTTTCACGTCTTACGTTTTACGTTTTACGTTTGACGCATCACGTCTGGTGGCGGGCGAACCTGTGGTTGGGCCTCGCGGCATTGCCCATTGCAGCGTGGGCGCTGTGGCGCGCACAGACGGATGCGACGGCGGTGTCAGCAATACCGATGGAAGCGTTGCGCTGGATTCCGGTGCTGTTCGGTGTAGGACAATATCTGCCTGAGCCGTGGACTTCGCTATTTGTCATCGTAGTAGCGACGGCGCTTATCGCGGCACTTATCGGCTTATGGCGCGCCCGGCGCGCGGATGGGATGGTATGGTTGCTCATCACGTTCATCCTCCCGGTCGTTCTGCTCCTGGCAGCCACCTTCGTCAAAGCCAAGTGGAGCGAGCGTTACCTGCTCCCCTCCTTCGGCCTCGCCCTCATCGTCGGCGTGGGGACGGGGTGGGAATACGGAATGGCAAACGGCAAATCCAAAATCCAAAATCCAAAATCCAAAATCTTGCCCCTTGCCTCTTGCCTCCTACTCACAGGCTGGCTTGCTTTGGCGGTTCCCGCGCTGGCGCGACAGGCGCAGGGGACATGGGCGGTGGGAATCAAAGATGAATGGCATCCGCGCCCGGATTTCCGCGGGGTGGCGCAGTACATTGAGGCGCGCGACGAATCCGAAGACGCGATTGTCGTCATCGGCGGGTATGCGGCGCACACGCTGGACTATTACTATGACGGTCCGGCGCACCTGTTCGGCCTGCCGTTCGAGACGCGCGTGCTGGACATGCAGCATCCGCTGGATTTGCGCGCCCTGACGACGTTGGAACAGCAAACGGCGACGTCCAGGCGGCTCTGGCTGGTGCTCTGGCAAGACCAGATCGCCGATCCAACCGCGCTGGTGTTGAGCCTGCTCGTCGAAAGCTGCCGCCGTCTACCGGTGGACACCAAATTCACGAACGTTGGCGTCGTCCTGTTCGATCTGACCACTTGCGGGCCGCTGGATCGGTTGGCGGTACCACCGCAGCCGCTGGGCGTGGACTTCGCCGAACCGATCCGGCTCACGGGCTACGCTCTCATCAAG
>JAIOAS010000367.1 GCA_019873725.1 Chloroflexota bacterium
CTCGTGCTTCACGAACTCGTTCCACTGCACCGGCAGGCCGAACCGATTGCTCACCCGGTCGCCAATGCAGAAGATGACGGTGTCGACGTCCAGCACGCGCTGCGTATCGAGGCGGCGGGCGCGCGTCTCGCCGTTTTCTTGCAAGACGAGTTCCGTGTCATCCACCTCTAGCCCGGCCACGCCGCCTTCGGCGTTGCCCAGAATGCGTCTGGGCGATGAGAGGAAGCGGAAGCGGATGCGCGTCGCCGAGACCGGCTCCAGCGCCTTGCGCGACAGCGCCGACAGGATGAAGTTCTTGGCTTCGTCCGGGTCCTGGCCCACCGCGCGCACCCGCTCGGCCACGCGCGCGATTTCCGCATCCAGGTCTTCCAGGTCGAAGTTGCGGGCGATGTATTCCATCTCCTGCCGGGTGAACTTGACCTCCGCCGGACCGCGCCGCGCCACACCGATAATCTCATCTACCTTTACGTCGCGGGTGAGCCAGTGGGCGATGTCGGCCATCACGTTGCCCACGCCGATCACCGCCACGCGCTTGCCGATGGCGAATTCCTGCTCGCTGTACGGCGGCAGGTTGTTGTAGTGATACATTAGCGGCTTGGAGTGATAGACGCCGCGCAAGTCCTCGCCGGGCAGGCCGAGCCACTTGGTCCCCTGTGCCCCCACCGCGACCATAATGGCGGCGAACCCCATCTGCCGCAGCTCTGCCAGTGTCACGTCGCCGTCTTCGGCCACACGGACGTTGCCGTAGTAGGTGATGTCCGGCGAGGCCAAAATCTTGCGGAACTGCTTGCGCAGCCCTTCCTTGATGCTGTACTTATCGTAGTAGATGCCGTACTCGGCGAGTCCGCCGGGTTTGATGTCGCGGTTGAGCAGCACGACACGTGCGCCTTGTTCGACCAGGCTGTTAGCCCCAAACAGGCCGGCCGGTCCCGCGCCAATGATCGCTACAACAGGTTTCGCGTGTTCTTCGGTCATAGGTCCCTCCTTGGCTGGCTATTAAACAGACCTGACAGGTTTTGGGCGAATACAGCTCGCACAACCTGTCAGGTCTTTGAACAACTGAAATCGCAGTTATCGCTTTAGTAACGCTTCACAGGTACAGACATGAATGTCTTTACGACTGTCAGGCAAAGCCACGTCAAGCTTGAAGCGATATTGGGCGCATTTGCAAAAGTGCGCTAACGGCTGACTGCTGGGTTTTGAACTGGTGAGACTTGCGCCGTTGTTTCTGTTGCCGACAAGATAGCTATCTTTTTTTGCATTTTTTGCGCTTGTTCGCGGTAAAAAGCGATCCGCTCGGCGTGTGTTTTACCGCGCAAATATTGATAATGATTCTCACGTATTTGCCGAATCAAGGCTATTGTATCTATCGTTTGCGTATCCATAGATGGTCACCTCACGCGGACTGTGAATAGACAAAATCTTATAACCGTACTCCAAATGCACAGCATTGAACAAACGGATTTTGTCAAAACGGACAATATGTTTAAAGTTCCAACTGACCAGCACATCAGCTTCCGCTACGGTGGCTATGGCTATATGAAGACCGTCAGCGTAGAATTTCGGCGTAAGAATGTTACGCTGTTGATACTCATCGGCCAGTTCCAATGCACTCTCGCTGACTTCCAGCAGCTCTGCTCCTAATGTGACCAGTTCTGCGTAGATCGCTTGTACAGGTTGAGGCGCATCTTGCATTTCCGCAGCCGTGACTTCAGATAACAACGGGATGTGAAAGCGATCTCGCATCGTTCCTTCTACGCATTATACCAGAAATAGCTACTTGCAAGCTCGTTTCGCCGCCGTGACCGTGTTCTTCAGCAGCATCGCAATCGTCATCGGGCCGACGCCGCCGGGAACGGGGGTGAGCCAGCCGGCAACCTCTTTGACCGACTCGAAATCCACGTCGCCCACGAGCCGGTAGCCGCGCTTGACGCTCGGATCGTCCACGCGGTTGATGCCCACGTCAATGACGACCGCGCCGGGCTTCACCCAGTCGGCCTTCACCATCTCCGCGCGGCCCACCGCCGCCACGAGGATGTCGGCGCGGCGGGTGATGGCGGGCAGGTCGCGGCTGCGCGAGTGGCAGATGGTAACGGTGGCGTCGCGCTTGAGTAGCAGCATCGATACCGGCAGACCGACGATGTTACTGCGCCCCAAGACGACCGCCTCTTTGCCCGCGATGGGCAGCCCCGTGCGGTCGAGTAACTCGATCACGCCCGCGGGCGTGCAGGGCGCAAACAGCGCCTCACGGCCCTTCATCGCCAGCCGCCCGATGTTGATGGGGTGGAAGCCGTCCACGTCCTTCTCCAGGCTGATGGCGCTGAGGATGGCCTCTTCGTCCAGGTGATCGGGCAGGGGCAGTTGCACGAGGATGCCGTTGATCGCCGGATCGGCGTTGAGCTTCCGCACCAGCGCCTCGACCTCTTCCTGCGTGACGTTTGCGGGCAGCTCGTGGCCTTCTGAGTAGATGCCCACTTCTCCGCAGCGCTTCTGCTTCATACGCACGTAAGTCTGCGAGGCCGTATTGTCGCCCACGAGCACCGTCGCCAGGCCCGGCGTCACGCCCCGCGCCTTCAGCGCCGCGACCTCCTGGGTCAATTCATCGTGAATCGCTTTCGCAATCGCGTTACCGTCAATGAGTTGTGCTGTCATCTGTTACGCTCCTTGTGGAAATGAGTAATGGGTAATGAGTAATGAGTAATGGGTAATGGGTAGCGAGGTTCTTAGTCTTACCTTCACTCTTCACTCTTCACTCTTCACTCTTCACTCTTTACTCTTTACTCTTTACTCTTCACTCTTTCACGACAATCCGACGATCTTGCCGTCTACAATATCGACGCTCATGAACGCGGGCTTGCTCGGCAGGCCGGGCATGGTGCGCATTTCGCCCGCCAGGGGATAGAGGAAGCCGGCGCCCATACTCGCGCGGATGTCGCGGATGGGGAAGGTGAAGCCCTTCGGCACACCCTTGAGCGCGGGATCGTGGCTGAACGAGAGATGCGTCTTCGCCATGCAGATGGGCGTCTTGTCGTAACCCAGGTCGGTGTAAAGCTTGATTTTCTCCTCGGCCTCCGGGCTGTAATCCACGCCATCCGCTCCGTAGACCTCGCGCGCCAGAATCTCGATCTTCTCCTTGATGGGCTGCGCCGCATCGTAGAGGAAGCGGAAGTTGGACGGCTCGTCGGCGGCTTTGACGACGGCTTCGGCGAGTTTGAGCGCACCCTGACCACCATCGGCCCAGTGGGTGGTGACGACGGCATCGGACGCGCCGGCCCGCAGCGCTGCCTCGCGCACGATGGCCCACTCGGCCTCGGTGTCGGTGTGGAAGGCGTTGATGGCGACGACAACGGGAATGCCGAACTTGCGCGCGATTCTGATGTGCGCTTCCAGGTTGGCTGTCCCCTGGCGCAGCAATTCCAGGTTTTCCTGCGTGTATGCCTTGTCCAACGCCCGCCCGGCGACCACCTTTGGCCCGCCGCCGTGCATCTTGAGCGCGCGCACTGTGGCGACCATCACCACGGCGTTAGGAATCAAGCCCGAAACGCGGCACTTGATGTCGAAGAACTTCTCCATGCCAATGTCGGCGCCAAAGCCCGATTCCGTGACCAGGAAGTCGCCCAATTTGATGCCGATCTGGTCGGCGATGACCGAGGAGTTGCCGTGCGCGATGTTGGCGAACGGCCCGGCGTGAACAAAGGCCGGCTGCCCTTCGAGCGTTTGCAGCA